>JAGQXH010000821.1 GCA_020436695.1 Lewinella sp.
TGATCCCGGGAAAGTTGATCTGGGGAGCCCACATCGCAGCGATACTTTGTGAGGATAAGATGTTCCGCATCTGATACCGGCCTCCGTTCAGTAATGCTATCAGGTAGTTGCCTAGATCGGATGCAGTGGAACGCAACATCGATCCCGCCGGGATCATTTCTACCGACTCGATATCCCTTCCAGCCGGAATGCCTCGGTCAATGCCCGTTCGGTGACCGTAAAGTACTTGTAAGTCATCAAAGTCATCCGGATCGGTAGAGGTGCGTTTCATATCTAACGGTTGGAAAATGTATTGCTCCAGGTACTTGGCGTAGGGCAGTCCCGAGACACGCTCGATGATCAGACCGGCCAAACTGAAGCCCGTATTGGCATATTCGTAAGACTTACCCGGTTCTTTGGTCAGGTAAAAAGATTGCAGGGATTCCAGTAGCTGATCAAGCGCTTTTTCGTCGTCCTGTAACCGATTGGACACTCCACCCTGCAAACCGGAAGTGTTATCCAACAACATACGCACTGTGATCTGATTGCTTCGCTTTTTGTTGGCCGTTGTAAATTCCGGCAGGTATTTGGTCACCGGATCATCGAGGTCCACCTTTCCCGCTTCAACCAACTGCATCATTGCCAGCGCAGTAAAAGACTTGGTCAGGGAGCCGATAGCCGTTGAAGTGTTGGCCGTCATAGGCATAGGGGCATCCGATCTTTCCAGTCCATAGCCCTTTTCAAATATGATCTGGTCCTCTCTGACCACTACTACTGAGAAACCGGGAGCAGGACTGGCTTGCAGGACGCTTTTAAAATACCTGTCCAGTTCTTGGGGAAACGCACCGGATTGACCGGAGATCTCTCCGTAGCAACTTATCAGTAAGAGGAAAAACAGACTAGAAAATTTCATGGTCGAATGATTTAAGAAAAATAATTGTTCCGGTTGAGATTAATAATTGAAGGTGTTTACTGGAGGGAAACCAGGTCTTTAACCGTGATCTTCTTCAGTTTCCCCGAGGCCCACCAGGCACTTAGTCCTGTGAATAAAAGCATGGCGGGGATGATCGACAGTACGCCGGATACATCATTCAAATAGGGAAATTCCTGTAAACCAATACCCCCGGTCATAGTGCTGATGAGATGCGGGCTCAACATCATCGCCAATGGGATACCGAAGATCAGGCAGCAGACGGTGAGCAGTAATACCCTGATCACCAGCGCCAGGCGGACCTGATAAGGCAGCATCCCGATCGTTTTGAGCAGGCCGAAACTCTTCCGGAATTCGTGAATATTGGTTAGGGCATCGTTAAACAGGACGGCAAAAATGATGGATAGGAAAAACACGGCCACCAATAATAGCGTACTGCGCATGCTGGAAATGGTGGTCTGAATGCCCTTACGTTCTTCAACACTAAGCTCTAGCAATACCGTTTCGGCAAAGGTTTGTTGCAGATGATCCTTGAAATCCGCTACCGAAAGGCCGGGTTTCAAGCGAATGGCATACAATTCCGGTTCGAATAGGGGAGACAAAGCTTTCATTGCCGGTTCGGCAAGACGGAATCCGCGGCCCAGGTTACTCACGTCCTGATAGATACCGCTGATGAGGAATACCTTTTCCTGCCCTTCGATAAAAAGGGTCAGGCTGTCACCGGCTTGCTTGCCCAGTTCTTCGGCGCTGATCAGGCAAAGGGACAGCTCATCTTCCCGCTGTGGGTGACGCCCCTGAAGGTTATCCAATCCGAGATCGGAGATAGGGCCGGTATAAACTTTGCCGTTCAGCTCTTGGGAAGCCAGTTGCCCGCTGGCGGGGATGGTCCCGCTACAGTAGCTGTAGGGCACAACCGTTGCTATTGCGCTTTCTTTTTCTAGCAGAGAAATAAAGGCATCGTGCTCCAGTGGGAGCGCGATCTTTTTATTCAATCTGACCTGGATATCGGAATCTTCCAGGCCCCAGGCTGCTTTATTGTCTTTCAACTTCAAAAAAGAGAAGGAAGTATTGATGGAAAAGACTAGGATGAAAATGGCAAACAACAGGCTCAGGGCCGTATATATCCCTCGTTTTGGATTGGCAAATAGCATGCGCAGGCCCAGGAAAAACGGAATAGGCACATGAGCCTGCACTAGTAAGCCGGAAAAGGGACTGCTGGAATAAGCCCCAACGCTGGGGTCTAACCGGATCGCCTCCACCGGTTTGATCCTTGTTGCTTTGAGGCTCCCCAGATAGGAAAGCCCGGCAACTACCACCACAAATAGGCCAAAAGTGATCATCAGCGGTATCAGGAAGGAAAAACTGGTATTGGCCAAACCAATGGATCTGACCAGAGCATCCAGAATGGCGCGGATCAGATAGTAACTGCCAACCATACCCAGTGGAAGGCTGACCAGGGTTAATAGCAGATATTGCAACAGGTAGACCGCCCTCAACTGGCCCGGTGTAAATCCCTGGGCTTTGTAGATCCCGATGAGGCGGAAATCAGCGGTAATGGATCCGGAGAGGGTGGTGTACAAAATGAACAGCGCTGCGATGACGGCAAGTACCGAAAAAACTAGCAATACTAAACTGATGATCTGATAAAAACTCAGAAATACGGATCTGAATAAACCGTATTTCAACACCTCTCCCTCATAAAGCTGATGCTTGTTGAATCGGGACCAAACCGTTTCCACCTGATCTGGCGACTTCAATCTTATCCCCATCATCTGCCGGTTGAGTTGACTGATAGGCAGAAAAAAAGACAGACTGCCCGGTGCGACCCAGGCCCGGGTCGGATTGAACATACTGCTTACATAGTGAGGGTCTACGATCATTGCAGAGACGATTAATGGGAATAGTCCCTCTCTGGTCGGAATGCCCAGTGTATCTCCGATCTGGATGCCGTGATTTTGGGCGAGATGGCTGGGTATCCAGATCTCTCCCAGGGCCGGATGCGGCTTGGGATCACCCTGTAATATCAATACCTGATCCTGTACCAGATTCCCTTCATGATGTTCCGTGAGCTGTACGGTCAGATCCAGTTCTTCTCCTTTAAAAATGGCCGGCTCATCCAGTGTATAATAGGGGATAGGGGCCGAAACTGAAGCCACTTCCGTTTGGCTCCGAAACCATTGATCCAGACCTTCTGAATCCTGCTGTCGATGGTCAAAGAAAAGCAGCAGATGCGAAGCCTTTTGCTGTTCGAATAAGGTATCGAACGGCTTATTCATGCCCATTAACAGGCCGATAGTGGTAGCTAACAGCATAGCGGCCAGAACAATACTGCCCCCGATCAGAAGGCTCTGTAGTTTGCGCCTTTTAATATTGGCATAGGCGACCAGGAATATACTTCTCATGGAATTCCAAATTAATAAGCTATCAGTGCCGGTGTTAAGAGATGTTACCAGGCCTTTTCCAAAAGCCAGTCGGTTAGTGGTTTTTCCCGTTCCTCCGCTGTACTTTTTTCGTGATCAAATGTCAGCTCGTCAACGATACCACCATCCTGGAAGTAGAGGATGCGTTGTCCGCGACAGGCCGATCTTATGTCATGAGTAACCAATAGGATCGTTTGGCCCATTTGGTGGAAGGCGGTTAACAGATCCAATATTTTTTTGGAGGTGGCAGAATTCAGATTACCGGTGGGTTCGTCGGCCATTAACACCTG
>JAGQXH010000822.1 GCA_020436695.1 Lewinella sp.
ACCGATGTTGCCATTAATACCCCCGAAGAAGTGGAGGCGGAAAAGGCAGCGACTCCTGACAGTTTTGATGCTGCTTTTGCCGACGGACTGACCGAGGCCATTTTCCAGGACTATTTACACTTACGCACTGCCTTTGTAAATTCTGATCCATCAGAAGCTACAGCTGCCGCCCGGGAACTTACCGAACGGCTGACCGAGGATCAGCCGGAAGCCCTGGCTGCCGCCCAATCTATTGTAGATGCCGGCGATCTGGAGCAGCAAAGGGATGCTTTTTCCGATCTGACCGTAGCTTTGGAGCCGCTGTTCAAGAACGGACTGACCGAAGGTGCCATTTATAAACAGCACTGTCCGATGGCCTTTAATAACGAGGGCGCCGACTGGTTCAGCGATTCTGAGCAGGTGCGCAATCCTTATTTCGGAGATAAAATGCTGACCTGTGGGAAAGTGGTAGAAACTATTCAGTAAGCAGTTGCTCCCATTGTAACCAAGTCAAACACCAAAATGTATAAAACTCAAGACTATGAATCCATACCTAAAGTTCGGCCTCATGATGTTAACCAGCTTCATCATTATGTACGCCGTAATGTATCTCAATGTTGATCAACTAGATCATATCTATACGGCTCAGACCCGCACCTATATGACCATACTGATGATCGCTCCGATGGCCATCAGCATGATGCTATTTATGTGGGGCATGTACAAGGATAAACGAAAGAACTACCTCATCCTGGCTGCTGCTCTACTGATCGGCGCTTTCACCTACCACATCCTGCGCCAGCAGACCTTTGTAGATGATAAGGCCTGGATGCGGGCCATGATCCCCCACCACAGTTCGGCCATTATGGTAAGTGAAAAGGCCCAACTTGACGATCCCGAAGCTATCCAACTAGCCAAGGAGATCATTGAGGCCCAAAAGCGGGAAATTGCTCAGATGAAGAAGATGTTGTATCGGTTGGAGCAGGTGGAATAGATATCTTATCGCTCTTAACGCCAATAACGGATTCAATTTTTCGTGATACTGATAATCAATGAGTTACAAAAATTAAAAATGAGAAGACTGCAAATTTGCCCTTGTAAACCATTGATTATCAGTATTCATTTTCAACCCGTCATTCACATTCTTAGAACGAAAGACTGGGTAGTGGAGAAGATCAGGTGAATTGTAGAGTTGAATTAGCAGTCATCCCGTATTTTGGCTTTGTCCAAAATACGGGATGACTCATTTTTCTCAGACCGACTTTATTGCTATTACTTCAGGATGATCTGCTTGCTGGTCTCCCAGTTTCCTCCGCTAATACGCAGCAAATAGGTACCCGCCGGTAAACTTCTATCTGCATTCAGCTGAAACCCGGCCTGCAGTTGGGCGGCCGGTATTTTTTGCATTTGCAGTCTCTTACCTTGCAGGTCCATCAATTCAAATACAACTTCCGTATCCGGGCGATCGATCTCGACATTGATCTGTTGATCAAAAGAGGCAGGGTTGGGATAGACCTTCGCGGCAATCTGTTCGCGGGCGGGTCTGTCAAAAATACCCGTCGGGCCCCCGCTGAAGTACTGGCTGGCCAGATCAAAAGCGGCGTTACCGATATCCACGCCGATCAGGCGGCCAGGGAGGTCATCAACCGGCGGGTGAATACCACCCCAAATGCGGGAAAGGCTGGTCTGGTCGGAAGCATCCCTGTAGGTTGCCCATTGCAGTGTAACATCCACGCTGGGCCCTTCCTCAAATACGAGAAACTCATTCTTCTTGGCCACGAACTCTCCCATACCGCCGGGGAAGTATTCATCACCGGTAAGAGCGGTCATCACTTCTGCCGCCGCCCGTGAGAAGGTAGAGTGCCCGGAAATGTAACCGGCAAAAGGTGGAGATACGAAGGTCGGCCGCTGGTATGGCCACCAGTTTTCAGCCAGGATCCAACCTACTCCGGCGTAGTCTGTTTCCGCATCCTCTATGTAATCAGGACCTCGCCAGGCCTTAAGTTTTATTTTTCCGATATTCTCTCCACCGGCTCCTGCCAGCGGGTCTCCGGCTTCGACCATTTCGATATAGCCGTTGATCAGGGGCAGACCGGCGGGCTTATAATTGGGTCGCTCCGGATCGGTACATTGTCCCTGATCAGCCATATAGCGGATCGCCGAGATCGGGCGCAGGTAATCGTACCATCCTTTGATCCCCCAGGAAGTCACTGCGGCATCGTGCATCGCACCACCCAGTGTAAAATAAGCTTTCACGTCCCATTCCAGCGGATCGAGCACATCACCCTTGCCCGCAAATCGAGGTTCGAATTCGGGGTGATCATTTACATAATTAAGAATCGTAAACCAGTGTCCCGGAGGCGTTTCCGACTCCGGACCGTCGGCCCAAAACTCCGCCAGAACCCGGGTATAATCGCCGCGGGGCACGATTTGCGCCTCGTAGGGCTGGCCGGTATGTGGGTTTACATTGCGGCCGGTGCCGGGATCTCCACCTTCGAGTTCGTCGTAAAAATCGGCATAGTCTTCAAATTTCCGGGGTAGGTTTTCAATATTAACATTACCCCGTCCACCGGGAGAAATATCCCACATCACTCCGTCATGGTGGTCCAGATGTGAAGACCACAGTGCTACCATAGAAAAGGACCACTGATAATTCGTAATTCCGGTGGCGTTTACCGGATCAATCTGCGGTGGGGTTCTTGGATCGTGATATACCCAATAATCAAATCCATCGCGGTTATATACGGTGAGGTCTTCCGCTTTCAGCGCAAAGGGTACAACCTGTCCCCATTCCGGGCTTAGAAAGGGCGGCGTATTTACCGGTATCACGTTGCCGGCCTGATCGATCACCAGATCGAGTGTAAGCGGTTGCCAGCGGTTGGGATCTTCGATGTCCGGGTTACCGGGAACCTTGGTCACTAGCGGTCCGTTGATTGGCTGATAGAAGCGGTTGGTATGATTGATCAATTCGTTAGAGCCATCCTGCAGTCCGAAGTCGATGATCTGCTCGGCCAGATAATTTCCCAAAGCCGCGGCGCCTCCGGACTGATAATCCGTGGAAGTGATATTCGGATTGTATCCAAGTTCCAGCATTTTATCGTCCGCCAGGCCAAATATATAGGCCCTGCCGGGGCTACGCTGGAAACGGTGTTTAATAATTCGGTAACACGCATAGCTGATCGCCTCTTCTCTGGCAGCCTGTATGTCTTCCGGAGCCGGCAGGCTTTCCGGATCGAAATCGATGGTAAAACCGTCGACGGTCTGTCCCAGGAAAAATGGTGCTGCCTGTTCGTCATAGATCGCCCAAAGATCGTACATAGCAGCGGAAATATGGAATAGATTTCTGGCGTGGACCGTAGGGCGCGCAAAATCATTCCGGATGCCCTCCAGCAAAACTTCATTCCATTCGCGTGCCACCGAATGTTCCTGTGCCCGGACACTTGAATTGGCGTGCAATAGACTGATTATGAGTACTATAAAAAGAAAGGGTCGGTCAAATTTCAGATTTCCCATTTGGATGGGGCCAAATAGAGGTGTTTTCATTGCTATATTTTTGTTTTTAATATGCCCTTAAGATAGGGTATTGGTTATTGGGCGTGTTATAGGAGATTAGTATACTGTTGGATTAGATGCGTAAAAGT
>JAGQXH010000823.1 GCA_020436695.1 Lewinella sp.
CTGGGAATGCTGGTGAGAAGTTATTTGATGGGATAAGTGATCATTCTAAATACGCAGTGCATCGATGGGAGTTGAGTTCGTGCTCACATTAAACATCAATATATGAAATCCAATCCTTCTCCCGGTGCAAACATCGGCTATGTAAGCATGTTGATCCTGGTAATTCTCGGCCTATGTGTAATGATAGGCACTTTTATTCTGGGACCGCTCATGTCTATATTTGGTCGATGATCCAGGTGTGGTACATGCCCCGTGAGGTGAGGAGCTGTATGGTCGGCATCGGCTATAGAGCTGGTCACCGGGCAGGGCATGTACTGTACAAAAATTAAGTCTTCCCGTCACCTGATCTCTCCTAACCCAGATCCTGCCGAAATACCTCTTCCATCAACTCATGCAATTCCGGATGATTCTTTTCAAACAAGTGTGGCTGGTTAAAGAAGTATTCACTGGCCACACTGAAGAACTCAGCTTCATTAGTGGCTCCATAAGGATTGATATCAGAGCGTCGGGTCTTTATATCCCGGATCTCCTCGTGGATCTCTTTCAACCAGGGAATGACAAAGGGCTGATCCACCAATATTTCCGGAATGCCGTCGGTCGCTCCATCCGCTTTATCCAGCAAGTGTACGAATTCGTGAATACCCACATTTGTTTTGCTGCCCCGATTAACAAAACCCGCATGTAAGGCTTTCCGGGAGAGGATCATCATTCGTTGCATGGCTCCGGTGCCCACCATGCCGAGAATATTCCTTTCCTTACCTTCGGTTTGATAATCTTCATTGAAGGTTCCTTCGTACAAGAGTACTTCATTCAAATTGTGATACCGCCAGCCGGGAAAGCCGAATAGGGGGATCACGGCGCTGGCTGCTACCAGTAAGCGATCGGTATCGTTCAACTCCAGTTTCACACCGGTGATCTGCACATCGTCAAAAAAATGAAGTACAGCCTGTTCGAAACGTTCCTTTTCGTCATCCGATAAATTCCGGTAATAACGTACCTTATCCTGAAGAATGGCCCGCCATTTATCCGGGAAAGCTTCCTGTTCAATCGGTTTTTTCCGCAGGAACATCCACCAGGTGAGCCAGATCAGGAATAGGAGTAGAAATAGAATTAGAAAATCTGGTTGCATATATATTGAGAGCTTTGGATAAAAGTAGGTATTTCCAGTTATTTTCCGTCGCTATTTTCTCCTCAGCCGTCCATACCTTATCTTCACCCAAACCAAATTACGCACCTAATGAGGAAAATAATACCATCATGCTTACTGGGGCTGTTGCTGGCTACAAGTCTGCTTGCCCAGCAAAAGTCCGCGATCAATGCTAACAAGAAAGCAGTGATCGCCACGGTCGACCGTATGTTTGACCAGCTCACCGATCTGAGCGATAAGATCTGGTCTTACGAAGAGATCGCTTTTCAGGAAACACAGTCCGCCAAGGCACTGGCAGATTTTGCGGAGGCTAACGGATTCACTGTTAAAAGAGGAGTAGCCGAGATCCCGACGGCATTCACCGCCGAGTTCGGTTCCGGCGAGCCGGTCATCGGTATACTGGGCGAATTTGACGCGCTCCCGGGGCTGTCGCAAAAGACCGTTCCCACCAAAGATCCGGTGCATCCGGGCGCACCCGGTCACGGTTGCGGGCACAATCTGTTCGGTACTGCTTCCCTGGGGGCAGCCATTGCCATCAAAGAACTGATCGCTGAAGGGAGGCTCAAGGGCACCGTCCGCTTTTACGGTACCCCTGCTGAGGAGAAATTCTTCGGCAAGCTCTGGATGATCCGTGCAGGCTTATTTGATGACGTGGATGTCGTAATGGATTGGCACCCGGGGGCGGAAACCAAGGTCAATGTACAGAGCGGTCTGGCCCTGGTAGATTTTATCGTTGAATTTTACGGACAGGCAGCCCACGCCAGTGCCGATCCCTGGAACGGGCGCAGTGCCTCCGATGGTCTCGAGCTGTATACCGACGGCATTAATATGTACCGAGAACACATCAAACCGACGGTACGTATCCATTATCATATTCAGGATGCCGGACAGGTAGTAAATGTGGTGCCGGATTATGCCCGCATCTGGGTACGGGTACGCGATACCAAACGGGAAGGAATGGAGGTCGTTTGGAAGCAGGTGGAACGCATGGCCGAAGGGGCCGCCATCATGGCCAATGTCGACTATAAGATCAGCCTGGTATCCGGGGTTCACGAGGTGCTCGTCAATCGGACCGGCGGCGCACGTTTGCAACAGAATCTGGAATACCTCGGGCCGATCTCCTATACCGAAGAGGAGCAGACCTTCGGCAAAGGCATACAGGAAGCAACCGGTAAAGAACAGGTGGGGCTGGAGTCGGTGATCAACCCCATGGAGGAGACGCTGGAACATCCCATGGGCGGCTCCACGGATGTAGGCGACGTGAGCTACGTAGTGCCTACTATCCGGCTGAGTGCTACCACGGCTCCCAAAGACACCCCCTGGCACAGTTGGGCGGTGGTGGCCTGCGGCGGTATGTCGATCGGGCACAAGGGAATGGCTTATGCCGCCAAAGCCCTGTCGATGACCATGGTAGATCTTTTTGAAGACGCCAAACTAAGGGAAGATGTCAAGGCTGAGTTTAAAAAGCGTAAAGGAGATTATGAATACAAGGGGATCATACCTCCCGGGCCTCCGCCGATTGACAGCGGCAAGTAAAAGATTTTGGTCAGTTGTTAGTTAGTTGCCGGTTAGCAAGTTGCCGGTTGTTGTGTCTGTGCCAATTTTTCGGCTACCTGGCCCGGATTGATGTAAAATGTTCACCTCTTTAACTGGCAACTGACTAACTGACAACTGACAAAAAAACTCCACCCGCCAGCACGGAGGTGGAGTTCATACAACCAAAATCCTGGAAGCCGGAAGAACCGGCTGAACAAGTTGGGAGATGATCAGCCTGGGATTATCCCAAATGGTCGTGGGTTTTGCCGGCCTTTACCTCATTGGCATTGCCGTCATAGACCACTTTCTTCATCTCTTTACCTTTGGTCAGTTCTACTTTGTAATACACTTTTTTCTGACCGTCCCGTTTCAGGGTCATTACCACATGATCCTTGCTCATAGCCCAACCCGGATAATCAGCGGCAATGGCCGTTTGCATAGTGTGGGGAAGGGGAACATCTTTCAGTTCTTCCTGGGCGGAGATCAGATTGCCGTCAGAATCGTAAGTAGCTTCCCCTTTTAGTTTAGAACCGGAAAAGGAAACTACGTAGGTACTATAGTTTTTATCGGTGAAGTTGTCCATATTGGGATGTACGATCCAGTCTTCTCCGATAAATTCCAGTGGTACAGCCTGATAACTGGTAATCTCCATGCCGGGATAATCACTTTCCATAGATGAGATGACGACGGTCGGAACGTCTTCTTTTTCCAGTTTGGCAGTAAACAGAACGTCCTGGGCGGATAGGTTAATGGTCATCAGGGCGGTCAGTGCGACTAAAGAAATCCACTTTTTCATGATGGTAATTTTTATTTGTTAATGAACAGGTCTCAGACCTGATTTTGTAATGATTTTGTCATTAGCGGGAACAGGTATCGATGCCGGTGGTGGAAGAAATTCGCTTTTCGATGCATTCGGAAATAAGACAAAGTGAAC
>JAGQXH010000824.1 GCA_020436695.1 Lewinella sp.
CTATCGGGAAGCACTGGAAATCTATCAGCGCCTGGCCAGGGACAATCCCCAGCGCTTCGAATCGTATGTAGCGAATACCCAGAACAACCTGGGCGTTCTGTATCGGAACCTGAATGCGTATGATCAGGCCGAGGCTGCCTATCGGGAAGCACTGGAAACCTATCAACGCCTGGCCAAGGACAATCCCCAGCGCTTCGAACCGGATGTGGCGAATACCCAGAACAACCTGGGCTTGATGATTTATAGCAAGGGTAACTTGGAAAAGGCCACGACCTATTTAAATAATAGCTTATCGATATATCGAAAATTGGCACAACAATCACCAAAGGTTTATACCCCTGAAGTAGCTCGTACTTTAATGATAAAAGCATTGATACTAGTTACCCAAGGTGACCAGTCAGCAGCCAACCTTGCCTTGCTTAAAGCAAAAGAATTGGCGGAGCAACACCCGGAAGCCCCTATCTCAGCTACTGTTTTACAATATTTCGACCAACTTTACCGAGAGATTAACGAGCCTTTGGAGCGGGCAAAAGCGCAGATACAGCCTCTGGAAGCAAAAATCGCCGCCTTGACTACCGAAGCGGAAAAAGTATCACCCAAGCAAGAGATGATCCAAATCCTGGTCGAAGCTTGGCGGGCTCATCCTGACAATCGAGGCCTTCAAAACCAACTCTCCAATGCTTACGGTAGCCTGGCCTGGTATTTACTATTTGCTCAACAATTTGAGGCAGCTGAGCGGGCGGCGCGGGACGGACTGGAAACTGATCCTTTCCAGAAATGGATCAATACCAACCTGGCCCTGGCTTTGCTTTTTCAGGGCAAATATGAGGAAGCGAAAGCTTTGTATCTTCAATTCAAAGATCAGTCATTTAATAAAAGTATGGATTTCAAAACGGCTTTCCTACAGGATCTGACGGATCTGGAAGCGGCGGGGATTACCCATCGTGATGTGGAGAAAGTGCGTGCGCTTTTGCAGCGATGAGTTTATGCTTAGCCTTTGTCTTATAGCCAGTATGAATTTTTGCTTTCTGACCAGTGAAAGGTGAAAAATCATCCCCTAACACCTCCTGCAAAATATCCTGATGGTAGGTTCCTACCTTTCCGAACCGCTCATCGTGGGCCGCCTCCGTGGTCACCGCTCTCTGGCTACTCAGGGCGGCTTACCGCTTTGCCAAAGGGCTTGGCCGTTTCGGTCGCGTTAATCATTTTATTGCCGTCGGCATATTCAAAAGAGATGCTATAACCTGCGAATTTAAACTTGATAACTTCACTCACCTCCCGTTTTGACAAAAAATGGAATAGCGAAAATTCATTACATTTATCTCAACCTAACGGGAGGTTTGACCTGAAACAATAACAGAATGAGGAACAAGAGGTCCTATTCATGCTGAAGAATGGCTAGATCGCTCAATAGTTCAAGGTTGCTTAAAATTTGCTAACCGTCTAGCCATAAGACCATCAAGCCATAGTAGCCATCAACTTGGCCCATCTGGTCCTATTCAGCTGATTGTAAACACTTAGACCACAAACCTCACCTTAACGTAAAAAAATACATGCCCCATTCAAACTCCAGAATACCAGTCATTCTACTCGCCTTTGCCAACGACGCAGCGGCTCCACTCCGCGGGTTAGCGCTGGAGCAGGACGCACTGAGCGAAGCACTCGACCGGGCCCGCCGGGATGGGAAATGCGAGATCATCACCTTAGCGGCGGCTACTCCCGACAAGATTATCAAGGCCTTTCAGCAACATCAAGGCCGTATCCGGATCTTCCACTACGGGGGCCATTCCGATCAGGAGTCGCTTTTCCTGCGTAAGGACTTTCCGGATCAAAACAATACTAAAGCTTCCCATCTGGCCGAATTTCTGGGTACGCAGGAAGATCTGGAACTGGTTTTTATCAACGGCTGCCTGAGTGCCGGACAGGCGGCGTTCTATCACCGCAGCGGCGTGCCTACCGTGATCGTGACAGATCGGGCGATTGGTGATCTGGCTGCCCGCGAATTCGCCCAATTATGGTACCAAAGTCTGGCCGGCGGCACAACGATTAGCGATGCTTTTCAAGCGGCCGAAACGGCTTACCGGGTAAAACACGGAGATCTCCCGCGCGGGATCGGTTTATCCGAAAGCGAGGAGGGATCGCCCTGGCAACTCTTTCCGGAGGGGCCGCACCCCTGGCGACTGCCGTTGGTGGCTAAACACCTGACCCGAATCCCTACCATCGATCTCGAAAAGGAATTCCTGGGCCGAGCGGGGGATATGCAGCGACTGAAAAAAAAACTGGAAAATGCCTCCAAAGTGGTCCTGATGAACGGACTGGGCGGCATCGGAAAAACGGTGCTGGCTACGGCTTATGTCCAGCAATTCGGCCGTGACTATGACCATCTGGCTTGGATCAATCGGGGCGAGGACCTGATCGAATCGGTGGCCTCGAATGAATTCCTGGCTGATACCCTGGGACTGCCTTTTGAACAGGAAGAGGAACTTAAGGTGCGCTTTGGTCGTATCCTTCGAAAATTGCACCAAATGCCCGGACAGAATTTGCTGGTCATCGATAACGCTCAGGAACAGGTGGCTCAAAAGAAGATCTACGACCTTTTGCCGGGTTTGCCCAACTGGCGCGTGTTGCTCACTTCTCGTTTGCCACTCAGCGGCTTTGATCGCTTACCCTTGGATACGCTGAGACCGGATGCTTCCCGAACGCTCTTCCGGACGTACTTCAGAGGGGCATGCACGGAGGAAGAACTGGAGGCCCTGCTGCAGGAGATCGGCTACCATACGCTGACGATCGAATTGCTGGCCAAATTACTCCATAAGCTCAACGGCATTTTGAGCGTAACCGAATTACTTACCATCCTCCGACAAAAACAGCTCGACGATCCTGATCTGCAGGAAACGGTGTGGGCCCGCCACAGTGGGGAAGAACGGAGCATTTATCTGCACCTAATGAAGGCTTTTGAGTTGAGCCGACTGGAAGAGCGGGAAAAGTGGCTGTTGAAGCAGTTCGTCGTATTGCCGGTGGAACGGTATTTGGTGACTACCCTGGCTGATTTTCTGCAGGAAAAACCATTGGGACTGAATAAAACGCTCAATAGCCTGGCGGCCAAAGGGTGGTTAACTTTGCATGACGATCAAACATTCTCTATCCACCGCCTGATCCGACAGGTAGCGGAATATCAACTCCAAACGGTGTATGCAGATGTACAAGCCCTCGTGGAAAGTATGATCCAAAAAATGAATGTGGATGGCTATAACAGCCCTATAGCAGCTACGGTTCCCTGGATGAACTACGCCACAACCGTTGCCGACTTTTTTATCACGGAAAAGCACGAACCAATAGCTGCATTACAGAATAATATCGCGACAACCTATAGCGCCCTTGGGCAGTACGAGCAGGCCCTGGGGTACCATCAAAAAGCCCAGGCGATCCTGGAAGTGGTGCTGGAATCCAACCACCCCGAGCTGGCCCAATCCCACAATAATATAGCGGAAACCTATCGCGCCCTTGGGAAGTATGAACAGGCGCTGGGCTACCATCAAAAAGCCCAGTCGATCTGGGAAGCGGTACTGGAAGCCAACCATCCCTACCTGGCCACTTCCTACAATAATATCGCGCTC
>JAGQXH010000825.1 GCA_020436695.1 Lewinella sp.
AAATAGTCGATACAACTGTTTTTTAATCGGGAACTGAGGTTGATGGTTTTACCTTGGCCAGTAGTTTTATGGCCCAATCCAACCAGCCAACTCAAAAATCCTTCCAACATGCACTTGCGCACTAGTTTTAATCACCGTATTTTGATTGCTCGGCAGAAAGGAGCAGCCCTAAGAGCCTGACCAGTCTTGCGTAAGCGGGCATACAGGTCAGATATTTTGCCCATAAGTCTATCGTCTTTAGCGGGCGCCTCCGTTCAACGCGTCCGTTAAAGCGAAAGCTCCGCTTGGGCTACGCCTTCGTTTAACGGACTTAATGTTAAAGCGAAAGCTCCGCTTGGGCTACGCCTTCGTTTAACGGACTTAATGTTGTGTGCAGTAGACAAGGAGCATATCATTGCACCAATTAATGGATAGCTGTAGCTTCTGATGACCACTGTTCGTGGTATTTAGGCAGTATGTGCAGCATTATGAGCCGAAACGGTCAGCGGATCACCGCATCACAAAATCACAACATCAAATTGCGGCTCAGATAGTTTAGTGTAAGTACACACATGACCGCATCACAACATCACAGAATTACAGAATCACAACATCAAAATGGTAAGATATACAAAGGATACCGACAACATTGTAACCCTCAGCCTGAACATGAAAGGACGTGGGGTCAATGTGATCAATCACGAGATCGGCCAGGCTTTTTTACCGGTGATCGAACATCTGCAGCGGGAGAAAGCCCGGGGAGGATTGCGGGGTGTTATCCTGACTTCCGATAAGAAGACCTTTCTTTCCGGTGGTGATCTGGAATATCTGTATCACGCTACCAATGCGGAGGAAGTCTTTGCCTTTGCGGAAAAGCTAAAGCAATTCCTGCGCGACCTGGAAAGCCCCGGCGTACCTGTGGTAGCGGCGATCAACGGGAGCGCGCTCGGTACGGGTTTTGAGGTGGCACTGGCCTGCCACCACCGGATTGTAATCGACGATACCAAGATCCGATTGGGGCACCCGGAGATCAGCATGGGCCTGATGCCGGGAGGAGGAGGCATCATTCGGCTGATGTGGCTGTTGGGAATTGAAAAAACTTACAAGATCATTTCCGAAGGGCATCGCTATTCGCCGCGGGAAGCTCTGGAGGTCGGCATCATTGACGACCTGGCCACCAACCGGAAAGAGATGATCGAAAAGGCCAAGGCCTGGCTCCTGGCTACCAAGGAAGGACGCCGGCCCTGGGATCGGGAGGATGAAAGTATACCCGGCGGAACGGCCAAACAGGCTGCTATGGCGGCTACGATCCGCAATATGGCGGCTCAGCTGGCCCGGAAGAATCATCACAATTATCCGGCGCCACAGGCCGTGCTCAATGTACTGTTCGAAGGCTCCAAGGTCGATTTCGATACCGCCTGTCGCATCGAAAGCCGCTACTATACCAGTCTGGTGATGAGTAAGGCCAGCAAGAATATGATCAAGACCTTCTGGTTTGATTACCATGCTATCAAAGGAGGCGAAAACCGGCCGAAAGGATACGGCAAATTCCGGCCGAGAAAAGTAGGCGTGATCGGAGCCGGAATGATGGGGTCCGGTATCGCTTTTGCCTGTTTACGGCAGGGATTGACCGTGGTACTCAAGGATGTTTCAAGGCTCATCGCGGAGCGCGGTCGTGACTATGTTCGTAAAAAACTCGATCATCTGATCTCCATTGGTTTCATTCAACCCAAAGAAAAAGAAGCTATGCTGGCGCGGATCTCCACCACTGATTCATCGGAAGATTTTGAAGATTGTGATCTGGTGATCGAAGCAGTATTTGAAAATAAAATGGTCAAGCAGAAGGTGACCCGGGAAGCGGAAGAATACCTGGACGAATATTCCCTGCTGGCATCGAATACGGTATCTATTCCTATCACACAACTGGCTACCGTTTCCATGCGGCCGGAAAATTACGTGGGACTGCACTTCTTTCATCCGGCCGATGAGATCCCGCTGGTGGAGATCGTACGTGGCGACAAGACTTCGGATGAAACCATCGCCCGTGCTTTCGACTTTGTCAACGCCATACACAAGATCCCCATTATCGTGAAAGACGACTGGGGCTTTTATGCGGCCCGGGTACAGAATACCTATATCCTGGAAGGGATCACGATGTTGCTGGAAGGATACGCACCGGCGCTTATTGAAAATCTGGGCCGTAAAGCCGGAATGAGCAAAGGGGCTCTTGAACTGGCTGATGACCTGGGGCTCGCACTCGTACTTAAATACGAGCAACAGGCCGCTGTCCACTACGGCAACAAGTACATTCAGCATCCCGCCGTAGTGGTTTTACAAAAAATGTTGGAAGAACTGGGGCGTCCGGGGAGGAGCAAACGGGCCGGATTCTATAGTTACGGTGAAGGGAAGGAACGGTATCTATGGACGGAGCTGAATACATATTTTCCACAGATCGACAAGGAGTACGATCAGGAAGAGATCATGGAGCGGATGCTGTTCGCTCAGGTGATCGAGGCCGTCTGGTGTATGCAGGAAAAGGTCATCCAGTCGGTAGCCGAAGCCAATCTGGGAAGTGCTTTCGGATGGGGATTCCCGGCTTACCGGGGTGGCGTGATCCAGTTCGTGAATGATTACGGGCTGGAAGCATTTACTGCGAGGTGTAAGCAGTTTGAAAAATTGTACGGCCCCAGGTTCAGGGTGCCGAAAATGCTGAATAAACTGGTAGCGGTAGATGTCAGGCAACTTCCCGTTGCCTGACATCTGAGCAGTGTGTCGTCGGCTTAGCGGCGACCACCGCCTCCACCTCCTCGGCCGCCACGACCACGATTGCCGCCACCGCCACCGCGGTTGCGATCTCTACCGTCACCGTTGTCGTAATTGCTGCCGTCATCCTCACCGGCTGGTTTGCCGCCCGGCAGGAGCACCTTACGGGACAAACGCAGTTTGCCGGTCTTGGGATCGATACCGATCAGCTTTACTTTCATCTCATCACCTTCAGAGAAGTGATCTTCCACCTTGTCGATCCGGGTATGGGATATCTCGGATACGTGTACCAGACCACTTCTGCCTTTGAAGTCGACAAAAACGCCGTAGGGCATTACGGAAGCTACTTTCGCCTCGTATACATCGCCGATCTGCGGCGTGAAGGTAATCGCATTAATGCGGGCCAGAGCGGCATCGATAGAAGCCTTATTGCTGCTGGCTACACTTACTACGCCCTTATCATCCACCTCATCGATATTGATAACCGTACCGGTTTCCGCCTGGATCTCCTGGATGATCTTGCCACCAGGGCCGATAACGGCTCCGATAAAGCTCTTTTCGATAGTGAACTCGACGATACGCGGAGCGTGCGGTTTGTAATCTTCGCGGGGTGCTTCGATCACCTCGTTCATCTTACCCAGAATGTGCAGACGACCAGCTTTTGCCTGGTCCAAAGCCTGTTCCAACTGCTCGTAGGGCAGGCCGTCGATCTTGATGTCCATCTGGCAACCGGTGATACCTTCAGCAGTACCGGTTACTTTGAAGTCCATGTCACCCAGAGCATCTTCATCACCGAGGATATCCGAAAGAATAGCAAATCGATCTCCATCAGAGATCATGCCCATCGCAATACCGGATACCGG
>JAGQXH010000826.1 GCA_020436695.1 Lewinella sp.
TCAAGAGATACTATCCTATCTTCATTGTTGTATTGAGCCGCTTCCGTAGCCTTTTCCAGCGCCAGCTTGGTTACCTCTCCGATCACAATAATCCCCGGTGCCGAAAATTGCATTTCTGCGGCCCGGACACCGATCTCGTCCAGTTTGCCGATACAGGTGCGTGCCTGCGGCAGGCTGGCATTTTCAAGAAGGGCTACGCCTTCTGCCCCACCCCGATGCTGTTGAAAGATCTCGACGATGGCTCCCAGTTGGCGGGTGCCCATCAGAATGACTACAGTAGCCGAAGATTGTGCTGCCAGTTCCAGGTCACCGCTAAGCTGATGCTTACGGGTGGTGCCGGTTATTACCCAAAAGCTCTGCGAAATGCCGCGATGGGTCAGGGGGATACCGGCCAGTGCCGGAGCAGCGACGGCACTGCTGATACCCGGTATTACCGTAGTGGGAACGCCACATTGATGAGCATAGGCAATTTCCTCCTGCCCGCGGCCAAAGACAAACGGATCTCCTCCTTTCAATCGGACAACTTCCCCAAAACGCCGGGCGTAAGTGACCAGTAAATGATTGATATCCTCCTGACGGACGCTGTGACGTCCACAGCGTTTGCCTACGTATATTTTCTGAGCATTGGCCGCAGCCTCGTCTACCAGATCGGGATGTACCAGGGCATCGTAGAAAACGACCTGTGCGCGACGCAGTGCTTTTAATCCCTTGATACTGATCAGTTCAGGATCTCCCGGGCCGGCCCCGACCAGGGTGATGTGCGGTATAACAGGCAGTTGCATGGCTACTTAATTTTAGTTGAAAAACAAGTATTAGATGGTATCGACAGAGCAAAAATAAGTAATATTTTAAAAAAAAGAAAAATAAATTACGTATTATTACTTGTTTTTAAATACATTTGTCATCGAAATACTTAGTCATCAATTTCAGCCCAATGAAAAAGATAGTAGTTATCGGTAATGGCATGGTCGGTTACAAATTCTGTGAGAAGCTAATCCAGAAGGCCGCTCCCCTTAATATTGATATTACGGTTTTCGGCGAAGAGGTCAGACCGGCATATGACCGGGTACATCTGAGTGAATACTTCTCCGGCAAAACCGCAGAAGACCTTAGTCTGGCACCGGCAGACTGGTACCGGGATAATAATATCCAGCTACTCACCGGAGAATTGGTCACCAGGATCGATCCGCAACAGAAAACCATAACTTCTCACCGCGGGCAGGAATACGTTTACGACCAGCTGGTGCTGGCCACGGGTTCCAGTCCCTTTGTCCCCCCCATCGATGGCGTAAACAAATCCGGCGTATTCGTTTACCGGACTATTGAAGATCTGGAATCGATCTCTTCCTACGGTCGTAAAATAGCTGAATCAGGTAACCGGAAAGCAGCCGTACTGGGAGGAGGCCTGCTGGGTCTGGAAGCCGCCAAGGCACTCAAAGATATGGACCTAGAGACCCACGTCATTGAGTTCGCACCCCGCCTGATGCCGCGTCAATTGGATGAAGCGGGTGGGCTTATGCTACAGGAGATCATCGAAAACATGGGCATTGGTATCCATACCGCTACCCAGACCAGCCAGATTGGAGGTAACGGCAGTATGACCCATCTGGAGTTTGCCGGTAACAAAAACCTGGATGCTCAGATGCTGGTTATTTCAGCCGGCATTCGTCCGCGCGATGAACTGGCCCGCAACTGCGGCCTAACGGTCGGTCCGCGTGGAGGGGTGGTCATTGATGCACGCTGCCGGACATCCGATCATGACATCTTCGCCATCGGAGAAGTGGCCCTGTATCAGGATCAGATCTATGGTCTTGTAGCTCCGGGCTATGATATGGCAGAAGTAGCCGCTGCCCAGATCGTAGGAGAAGACAAAACCATGGTGGATCAGATCGATATGTCTACCAAACTGAAGCTTATGGGGGTTGAGGTGGCCAGTTTTGGGGACCACTTTGCCGGAGCACCGGCCCGCACCATTGTTTTTGAAGATAAATTCGCCGGTATCTATAAACGCATAAATATTTCGGAAGACGGGAAAAAACTACTCGGCGGTATTCTTGTCGGCGATACCAGTGACTACAATATGTTGCTGCAGATCGCCCAAAACGGCATGGCCCTACCCGCCAATCCGGAAGACCTGATCCTCGGCGCCCGCGGTGGTGATTCCAGCGCATTGGGAAGTGTACTTGACCTGCCCGATTCCGCCCAGATCTGCTCCTGTGAGGCGATCACCAAAGGAGATATCTGTTCAGCCATCGAAGAGGGTTATCAGGATCTTAAGTCCTTGTCAAAATGCACCAAAGCTACTACCGGTTGCGGCGGTTGTAAACCCATCGTAGCCGATCTGCTCGCAGCCAGCCTGAAAGCAATGGGTAAAACGGTGAAAGCTACTATTTGCGAGCATTTCCCATACAGTCGTCAGGAGTTGTACGATCTCATCGTAGTAAAAGGCATCCGAAACTACGATGAAGCACTGGATGAGATCGGACACGGTGACGGCTGTGAGCTGTGCAAACCGGCGCTGGCTTCCGTATTTGCCGGTATTACCAATGAAACGGCCACGGTTCAGGAATCCATTCAGGATACCAACGACCGTTTTCTGGCCAACATTCAACGCAATGGTTCTTATTCGGTGGTCCCCCGCATTCCCGGTGGGGAGATCACTCCGGAAAAACTGATCGTGATCGGACAGGTAGCGAAGAAATACGATCTGTACGCCAAGATCACCGGTGGCCAACGCATTGATCTTTTCGGTGCTACCGTCAATCAGCTGCCGGCCATCTGGGAAGAACTTATAGCTGCCGGATTTGAGAGTGGTCATGCGTACGGGAAAGCGTTGCGAACGATAAAAAGCTGTGTCGGTTCTACCTGGTGTCGTTACGGTATGGATGAAAGTGTGAGCTTTGCCATCGAACTGGAAGAACGTTATAAAGGGATACGCTCACCGCATAAGCTCAAGGGAGCCGTTTCCGGTTGTATTCGCGAATGTGCTGAAGCCCGTTGTAAGGATTTCGGCCTTATTGCTACCGAAAAAGGCTGGAATCTTTATGTATGTGGAAATGGAGGAGCCAAACCTAGACACGCTGAACTTCTTGCGGAAAACATCGACAATGAACACGTTGTCCGCTATATCGACCGATTCCTGATGTTTTACATCAAAACGGCCGGTCCGTTAATGAGAACGGCAACCTGGCTGGAAAAGCTGGAAGGAGGGATCGAATACCTGCGTAAAGTTGTGGTGGAAGACAGCCTCGGCATCGCCGAATCGCTCGAAGATCAAATGCAGACCCTGATCAGCAATTATCGTTGTGAGTGGCGGGAAGTGGTGGAGAATCCCGATCTAAAACAGCGATTCTCACATTTCGTCAATTCTCCGGAACCGGATGATCATATGGGTTTTGTGGCCATGCGGGAACAGAAGATGCCTAAGCCCTGGTAATTCTGATGTTACGATACTGTAATGCTGTGATGCTGTGATGAAAGATGTTTGTAGCAAGCATGAGAAGAGAGCTGGCCGATGAACGAGATAAGAGAGTGTTCATGTGTTCGTGTTTTGATGTGCTCACGAGTCAAGTAAAATATTGAAAATCAAAATTTTACTCTC
>JAGQXH010000827.1 GCA_020436695.1 Lewinella sp.
TGGCCGACCCGCGATAAGTACCGTCCCAGGCTTCGGTGGGTTTTCCATCATCGTCCAGGGCGGTAGATTCCCAAACCAGTTCTCCGTTCCGGCTATAGATCGTGATGTGGTATTCTTCCAAACCGATGCCTTTGGGTAAAAAGACCCGTTTTTCATCATTCAGCCCATTTTCGGGTTCGAGAATATTAGGAATATATAAAAACCCAACCGTATCCAGATCGACAAGATGGGTGGCCGTATCCCGGCAACCGAACTTATTGGTGCCAATCTCGGTGACCCATTTATCGGAAATAGAGATGTAACGATGCAGCGGATCTTTGGTCAGGGAAGTATCGCCGTCACCAAAATCCCACCAATAATCAATGACATCCATACTGGAACGGTCCGTGAACTGATAGGTGAAATCCGGTTGATCATTTAAGCGCACAAACTGAAAATCAACGGTCGGAGTGGGATTCACCCGGATGTTATCTATGAGTATCAGAGAATCCATACAGCCTGAGTAATTACCCACTACCAGAGAAAGGCTGAAAATACCCGTATCCTGCAGTACCCGGCTAAAGCTATAAGCGGTATCGACCAGCACACCGTTGATATACCACTTGCTGTAGTCGATACTACGCGAGAAATTATCGACAACCAAGAGCTCGCCCTGACAGATCGTAGTATCGAGTGGTCCGAAATCTGCTACCGGCTGATCGAAGATCCGAAAAGTGGTCCGGGCCGAATCCGCGCACAAAAAGGAATTTTGTACGATCAGTTCCAGGGTGTAAGTATCTTCTTTGGTAAATTGCAGACAGGGGCTGTTCTCATCAGTCAGGAAGTTTTCGTTCAGATACCAATCGTACCCTCCTCCGTTCTGGGTAACATTAGTGGGGCACAATGTTACAGGCAGCTCGCAACTATCCTGCATCGGAAGGTCAAAATGCGCATCAGGAACGGGATATACCTCAACCGTGCCTTTGGTCGTATCAGCCGAGCACCCGAACTCATCGGTTGCCGTAAGCGTGACCAAAAAAGTACCGCTTTGTTGATATAAATGACGGTTCACATCGGGGCCGACATCTGTGTTCAGGTCTCCAAAATCCCAGGCAAAATACTCAGCATCCGTCGTTTGATTCACAAACCGCGCCTCCAGGGGAGGGCAGCCGAAATTGTCCGATATCGCAAAATCCGGTTTGGGGATATCCCGCACCAGTATGTCGTTGGATACGGTATTAGGACAGCCGGTCACAGCGTCAAAAGCAGTCATTTCCACCGTATAGGTACCAGGCAGGTCATATACATGCCAGGGGTTGGTCATCGCCAGTGAATCGCCATCTCCAAAATGATAAATAAAACCGACAACTTCGTCCGGCGAGGTATTGATAAACCGGGTAGAATCTTTTGCACAGGCGTACGGGTCTGTTTGAAAAGCAAGCCGGGGGGCCGGTGCCACCCTGATGGTTACTTTTGCACTATCTACGGCACAGGCATTCTGCGCCACCAGGATGATGTCGTAAAAGGTAATGGTATCATTCCGGGCGTAGAAGGTATGCGATGGACTTATATCATTAGACGTGTTGGTATCCCCGAAATACCAGCTATAGGTCACTGCCGTATCCGGCGTCGTGGTATTCAGCGTATTAACCACCATCGGCTCACAACCGTCTACCAGATCCACACTGAAGAATGCCCGCAGGGTATTGGGCAACACCAGTACTTCCTTTTCCGCACTCGCCGTACCGCATTCGTTGGTTGCCGTAAGTCTTATGGTATATAGCTCATTGATACTGTCCAGTGCTTCAAATAATTGGGTGGGAGGAATGGAATCCGTATAGGTTCTCAGCACATTGTCATTATGGAGGATCTCCCAGTAAAAATCGTCCGGTTTACCCTTTGAAAAGTTATTTATGTCAATATATAAGGGCGTACAACCGGAAGGCTGACTGATATCAATAGCCGGCAGCGGCTTTGGAAATACCAGGACAGAATCGAGAAAGGTATCGTGACCACAGGCGTTCTCCGCGTAGAGGCTCACGTAATAAGTGGTATCGCTTAATCCCTGATCAAACAAAACCGTCCCCGGCTGAACGGCGGTGCTGGTATCGCCGTTGCCAAAATCCCAGGCAAAATGAACGTATTCATAGCCGATCGATATATTGTCGAACGATACCGGCAGCACGGCACACCCCATGGTACTGTCCATGACAAAACCAGCTTCCGGCGGGGCCGATACAAATACTTCTCTAGTGAGGGAGTCTACACAACCATATGACGAAGTGGCGATGAGTTGAATGGTATGATTGCCGGTCGTATCAAAAAAATGAGTGGGTGAGGTTACGGCATAGAACCGTTCTGACGGCCGGTCATTACGAATGTACCATTCATAGCTTGCACCACCGGTTGTGGTATTGGTCAAAACCTCCGGCACATTAATACAAAGGCTGTCCACCCCGCTCATCCCCGGCTGGGGCAGCGGATGGACGACTGCTTCAAATGAATCTACTCCAATACAATCGGTAAAAGGAAGCTGATAGTAGTAGAAAATGTTATAGGTCCCTTCTTCCAGCGCATCCGGATAGAAGAAAAAATTGCCGTTCTCTTCCTTTACGGCCGGTCCCTCATACCAGCCGCCGGCAGGTAGCCCGCCATTTAGCGGGACTTTGGCGTCTGATATGCAGGTAGACAGATCTTCACCGGCCTCAACATCGCTCAGATCCACTATGAAAACAGCTTTCGTTTTGGATACGATACATTCGCCGTTGGTAAAGGTATAGGTTACCGTATCCGTCCGCGTACCGGAGCCCGGAGGCCCGGGATCAAAAGTACCGGCATTTCCATCGATAATTCCGGTTCCCGACCAGATACCGCCGGGAGGAGTCGGCGCCGGTAAAGTATAGATCCCATCCGAAACACAGATGGTGTCCGGTGGCCCAAGTACTATCCGAGGGATGGAATCTATGCGAAACATCTCCTCGTCCATAGCACTGCCGCAGCCATTGGTAACGATAGCCTGTACGGTAAAGTCGCCCGGTGACTGGTAAGTTACGGTTTCAGCGGCATAATAGGTCGAAGTAAGGGGCATGCCCCCCTGGAAGTTCCACTGGATGCCGGTATACAACAAGGTGTCCAGGTTAAACTCCGCCTGCGGCCGGAAAGTAGCCGTTTCACAAAAATCCGGAATGGGCAGGATATCTATCGTCGGTTGGTCACTGATGAATACCGTATCCGACCAGAGATCTTCTCCACAAACATCGTTAAAGACCCTTAGGCTCACAACATAAGTACCCACCAAAGAAAAAGTAATGGTCGTTTCTCGGCTGGCCTGATCGGCTATGACGGCATCGGGCTCCACACTCCATTCGTACGTCAGGCTATCTCCTTTGGAAATATCCCGGGCGAGTAAAGTAGGATTGGAATTCAGACATGCGAAAGTATCGATGACGGCATCCGCTGCAATGGGTTCCAGTATATCAACAAATTGAGAATCCACCGCCACACCGCACCGGTTAGTAGCCGTCACCATAATGGTCTTGCGACCCGTCACCCCCGCCGGATAACTGATCACTCCCGGATCAAATCCCGTCCGGCTATCCAGATCACCGATGTCC
>JAGQXH010000828.1 GCA_020436695.1 Lewinella sp.
CAAACATAACTCCACTGCCGGGGAAAGAAACGACGCAGCAACCAGATAAATCCTTGGGCTACTAAGGCAAGTAATCCAAGTGCAATCCCCAATCCTAAGGGAAAAGCCAGCGTGTTCTCCCAACTTTCGGTTTGCCAATACGTAAACAACGCTACGAATAAGGTGATCAATGCATAGATCAGCCAACGCAAAGGATCGCGCTCCGTTTTTTCGTTTCCCACTACCCGTAGGGTACGCAAAGGAGATGTTCGACGGACACGCAATAGAGGCAGAAGAGTAAACAGGATGGAAATACCCACCCCGGTAAGTAATCCCTGTACAATAGCCTTCCAGGAAATATCGGTACTGATCTGTTGCACCGGCAAAAAGTCGGCCATGATCTTGGGGATCAATAACTGGAGCAGGCTACCGGCAAGTAAACCAATTAGCGTGCCCAGCAATCCCATGATACTGACCTGAATGAGGTAAATGAGAAAAGCCTGACGGCCACTGGCTCCCAGGCATCGCAAGATGGCGACGGTAGCTACTTTTTCTTTGATGTAAATGTGCACAGCACTCGCCACGCCGATACATCCCAGTAAAAGGGCGACAAAAGCTACCAGGTTGAGGAAGGTGGTGAAATTCCCAAGTGCATTACCAATGCTCTGTTTTCGGTCTTCCACCGTTTCTTTGTCCACTCTTTCCGCCCGAAGCATTTTATCATTATCCTCCAGCAGTTGATCAACATTCTTCTGCTGATCAAAGCGAAAAAAGTAGGTGTATTCTATACGACTCCCTCGTTGTACGAGTTGAGTAGCTCCCAGCCATTGTTGAGGAATGTAGATCACCGGAGCAATGGCCGCATTGAGGCCGGTCCTGCCCGGAGCAGACAACAAGCTGCCGGCAATTTGAAAAGTAAGCTGACCGATCTTCACCGAATCGCCTGGGTTAAGTCCATATTGCTGCATTAGACTTTGATCTACCAGTGCGAACTGTCCATCGCGGTAACTTCTGAAACGCTGAGCGGCCCCGGCCGGCTCCGTGGTCAGCTCGCCGTAGAACGGATAATCCCCCACTAAGGCCTGAATACTCGACAGACGGGTATTGTTGGTCTTCGGGAAATACGCCATCGATACAAAGCTGATTGTATTGGCCTGTTCTCCCCCAAGATCAGACATCCATTGACGAAGGCTGTCGGAAGGAGGTTGGTTGATCTCCAGTGCAAGATCGGCTCCCAGTAAGGTTTGTGCTTCCCGGTCAATATCGGTTTGCAGATTTTCCCCAAAGGACTGAATAGCTACCAGTGCTGCGATCCCGATGACGATCGAAGAGATAAAAAGTAGTAGCCGACCCCGGCTCCGGCGACTGTCACGCCAGGCCATTCGGAGTAGCCATCTATAGGAAGTTTTTTGATTCGACACGTAAGCTTGAGTGTGTTGTGGCTTTATGGGTTAGAGACTGTCCTGTAGCCAGGCATTTAAGATCAACACACCAATGATCCTAATTGTTTAAGCTCCAAACCCATTTACCGGCGGCATCAAAATAGCCGACCTTGTCCCCTTTCTCCACCCGGAACAGCCCCTGACCAGCATAACTGATGAATTCGTAATCGGGCTCGGCAATGAGTTCGCCTTTAAGATTGGACAGGCCGTTGAAGCCTTCTACCCTTACTTTGGCATAACCGTCAATAAAACCTTCGATCTTATCGTATTTAGGTGGGATCACCGACATACCCTTCTGGTTGATAACCCCCCATTTGCCGTCGATCTGTACCACGGCCACGCCGTGCTTGAAGGAAGAAGCTTTCTGGAAGTATCCCCGGTAGAGGTCTTCCTGCTCGGTGATGTAATAAAAGCGATACTTTTCGTCTCTCACCAGACCGCGTCCCTCGTTGAAATCGAGCAGGCGGTCCAGTTTGGGCTCCACGATCACCTGTCCGTCCAGATCGATCAGTCCAGTATTGCGGATGCCTTTATTGATGACTGCACGACCATCTTCAAAATCCTGACAACGGGAATATTCAAAAGTGATCACGGTACTGCCCACTTTATTGATGTAACCGCAGTTGCCGTTTTGGTAAACCGCCGCCCGCCCTTCCGAAAAGGCGCTGACCCGGGAGTACTGATCTGCGATCACCAGATTGCCCTGGGTATTAATGAAACCATAGCCGTTCTTGTCCCGAACTGCCGCCAGGCCTTCGGAGAAAGGTTCGATGGATTCATAGGATTTTTTGGTGATCAGGCTGCCGTTCAGGTCCATCACTTCGTAGCGCACCCGCTCGCGGCCGTAACGAACAATGGCGATACCGTATTGATTGAAAGGTTCGATGCGGCTGAATTTAGGACGCACCACATATTTGCCGGAAAGATCGATCAGACCATAAGCGCCATCTACCTCGACCCGGGCACGCCCCTGGAAAAAGTCATAGGCACGGCTAAAACCCGGTTCGATCACAAAGCGCTCGGCAATATCAATGTAGCCGTAACCGCGCTCGGTAGATACCCAAGCCACGCCTTCCTTGAAGTTACCGGCCCTCCGGTAGTTAAAGCCGATCTCTACTTTACCCTGCTTATTGATAAAGCCCCACTTATTATCCTGCCGTACGGCCGCCAGACCTTCGCTAAAATTTTTCACCTCTTTGTAGCGACAGGGGATCACCTCTTTACCCTCAGCATCCACAAATCCCCAGAGGTTATTTTGGGAAACCGCCAGCCGGCCTTCCGAAAAGGAGCCGATCTCATCGTAAACGGCACCTACAGCCAACTGGCCCAAGGTATCGATCAGACCGTATTTGGGTTCCTGTTTGTATACCCTAACGATCTTCTCGTCGGTGTTCTCCAGAAATTCGACCCCATCGTACTGACAGGGGATTAACTGGTCACCCTTACGGCTCACCATGCCCCATTTGTCGCCTTTCTGCACCATGCCGACTTCTTTTGACATGTTCTTCACAAAGGTATACTGCGGTTTGATCACCACCTGTCCGGAGGTATCCATAAAGCCCCACTCACAGCTTTCGCAAATGAGATAGGCATTTTTCCGAAAATGTTGATCGTACTGGGTATAATCCACCATGGCATTAGGAGACAACATATCGGCCAAGTAAGCCTGTAGTTTTCCCAGGCTATGATCACCTTTCAGGCTTCCCGATAACCTCCCCTGAAAACTTACCCGGGCCAATCCGTTTTGAAAAGGTCCGACATAAGCCATTTCCTTCCGCACGATACGACCGATACGATCGATCAGGCCGTATTTGCCATCAGAAAATATACATCGCGCCAGAGGATATCCCTGCCGAAGATCTTCCAGTTTGAGATCCACGAAATCCACTTCCGTAATGGGCAGACCTACTTCGTTGTTGACCAGACCAAAGATCATGTCAAAACGAAAGGTAGTGCGCTCAAATTCGTATTTGTTGTCTTTTTCAATACCCACGAGCGTAAAGCCCAGCTCGCGATCCACTTCAATGTAGTGAAAGGTAGGCTCGATCTGTACCCCGCCGTCACTCAGTTTGCGCAGACCCCAGCGGTCTTCATTAGGAGAATAAAACCATTCAAAATTATCCAGCTGGTAAAGTGCTTCGGCTTTTTCCGGTTCGGGCAATTT
>JAGQXH010000829.1 GCA_020436695.1 Lewinella sp.
CAGCGGTTCTTTCTGGATCTCGGTCGCATTTAGTTTTAGGGCTGCGTACATATTTTGGAGCACCGGATCAGTCTTCAGTTTTTGTTTCAGCTCTTTTTCGATCTGACGATTCAATACCAGTCGGGGACTTTTTTTCTCCAGGTTCTTTTTGAGGTATTCCACCGTCATGGGGTTGTCCAGTTGTGGTATTTTGGCTTTGTGGCCATCCTGTGCCATTAAAGAAGTGGACAAACAACTGATCAACAACATAAGATAATAGGATGCTCGGATAGTAATAGGCATGGTGAATAGATTTTGTAATGGCTGTATTTTTTCTCAGGAAATTAACGTTGATCCATTGGATGGCTCAAAGCCATCCAATGGATCAACGGATCAATGATTGATGCGGTTAAAGCCCGCATGCAGGGCGATGGCTCCGGCTTAGTAACTCCACACTTGTCCGTTTCTACTTCAGCAGCCACTGAATATACTGTCGACTAAATAAAGAGCGACGCAGCAAAACATTCGCTACGCCGCTCCTTTGAATTTAAACTTAGTTTTATGGTCAAGTTGGTGCACAGAAAAAACTTACCATCCCGGATTTTGCTGTATGTTCGGATTCTGAGAAATAACACTTAACGGGATGGGCCACAGGTAGTGTTTATTCTCGTCAAATACCGGATTTTCCCAGTCAGTTCCCTTATAGATATCTACATATGGAACGCCGTTTTCTGCTACGGATGATACCACATTGGCTTTCGGATAGCGGGCAATAGCCGCATCGTCCCAGCGGATACCCAGGTCGGGCTGCAACAGTTTCTTACCTTGTTTCCAGCGACGCAGATCATCATAGCGGAACCCTTCCATAAACAGTTCTACCCGGCGTTCACGGCGGATCTCCACGATCAGGGCGGATACGCCGTCGTCGGCATAGCGGGGATCCATTGGCACATCCATGGTCATATCGGGCATGCCGACGCGGTCGCGCAATAGATTGATGCTGATGTCAAGATCATCCTGAGTGATCTCGTCCAATTCAGCCTTGGCTTCAGCATAGTTGAGCAGTACCTCTCCGTAACGCATGATGATAGCCGGCGTATTAGAGGTATTGTAAGTGGCATAGGCTGTTACCGGATCGAAAACTTTGATGATGTGGTAACCGGTCTCGATGGTCTGTCCGCCTTCCATACCTCTCAGACGAGGATAAGGACGGGTGTCATAGTTGCCGTAACCATATTTCAGTACATCATCCGGATGCAGGATCGTTTGCCGCAGACGGGGATCGCGGTTCATGAATACGTCTTCGATCTGAGCGTCTCCCATATATTGATCGGATAGTGTAATGGGTTTTCCGTCCAGACACAGATAGTCTTCTACCATACTTTTGGTAGCTCCGCCATTGTATCCCCGGTGGTAACTTTGTACGTGATTGGTGAAAATACCCAGCTCGTAGCGGCGCCAGTACATGACTTCGTCCACGCCTGTGAGGGCCCCTGTCTTGAGGTGAATGGCGTTGTAATCATTATCAGGATCTCCGGTGCTGTACAGTTTGTACGTGCCATTGTCCATGATCTCTTTGGCTGCAGCTGCTGCTTCACGCAACCACATTTCCGCATTGGAACCGCCGTGGTACTTGCGCCAGGTACCCTCAAATAGACAAACCCGGGATTTCACCAGCAGGGCTGCCCAGCGATTCAGGCGGCCGGGACCGGCACCATCTCCCCAGTCTGCGGGTAGACTTTGAGTGGCGAAATTGAGATCTTCCAGCACATGGGCCATAACCTCTTCGCGGGGCGTACGGGCGGCATAGAGTTCTTCCGAATCTACACTCAGCTCGTGATCTACCCAGGGAGCATTACCGAATTTAGATACCTTATCGGCGTAAAACCAACCGCGGAATAGCCGGGCTTCGCCGGCGTATTTGTCGATGGTGGCCTGACTAATGTTGGCCCGGCCGTAGTTATCAAGCCCGACATTGATCGCGCGGACAAAATTCCATCCTTTGTAGCCGTACCACTGGCCGTCGCCGTCAGGATTGGAAGGCACATTGTGCTTGCCGGCTCGTACCTGCTGGTACTGCGTGTGACGGGAGTGCCGGGGAGCGATATTATCGGTATATTCATCCGTGTACCAGATGCCGAATTTATGACTGTCAAAACCATCATCATGGGCCATCAGAATAGGTACATTGTTGTCGTCGCGGGCCAGATCGTACAAACTGTTATTATAGACCTGCAGGTCGTTCTCGGTATTCCAGAAGGTCTCATTGCTGATCTCATCCAGTGGGAATCTTTCGAGAAACTCGTCATTACAACCCATCCCGCTAAAGATGAGTGCGAAGAGGAGTATATATGGAAGAATACTATTTTTCATAGTCGAGAAGTTTAATAATGATTTAGAAAGTGACATTGACACCCACAGAATAGATCCGTTGCAGCGGGTATTCTACCGCTCCGTTGAAATTCTCACCGGACAATACATTGGTGTGCAGATTTTCCGGATCAAGCGGCTTGCGGATACCGGAAACTTCCCAAAGGTTCATACCGGCTACGTAGATCTGGGCACCGGCCAGGCCGATATTGCTGAGTAATTCGGGCGAGAAATTGTAGCTCAGCGTGAGGTTCTTTAAGCGAATGTAGCTGGCATCCTGAATGTAGCGGGATTGCACTTGCAGGTTCTGTTTGGTATTGGTTGAGATGTGAGCTGCCGGAAAATAGGCATTCCGATTCTCTTCGGTCCAGGTATCGGTAATGTAGTACCATTCTACGTGGCCCGCATTGAAGGGGAAAAACCAGGTCCAGTTGCCGTCGGAAGGCCAGTAGTCACGTTTGCCGATACCCTGGAAAAAGGAGGTTAACGAAAAATTCTTATAATGCAGATCAAGATTGATCCCAAAGCTGTAACGCGGTGTGGAGTTACCGATGATCGTTTTATCACCCGGATCGTCCAGCGTCTCGTTGCCGGGATTGATCTCTCCGTCACCGTTGAGATCGGCATAACGAATGTCGCCCGGACGCCAGTTAGAACCGATGAAGGCCTGACTGGGGGAACTGGCTACTTCTTCTTCCGTTTGGAAGATACCCACGGTTTCATAACCCCAGATCTCGCCGATCTTTTGCCCTACGTAATACTCCGACAGTGCTCCCGTTGGGTTGTCGTATTTGGTGATCTCAGTCTGCCAGTCAGACAACGATAGGGTAAGCCGGTAATTCAGATCCTGCCCGATCTTATCGCGCCAGGTCAGAGCTGCTTCCCAGCCTTTGGTCTGTAGGTCGGCTGCATTAGCCTGTGGTGCGGATGTACCCAAAATGGCCGGCAATTCCACATCGGTCAACATGTCCTTGGTCTCGCGTATGTAAGCGTCAAAGGAGGCATCCAGTCGGTTGTTGAGTATGGTGAAATCCACACCGATGTTTTTGGATACCACCGTCTCCCAGGTCAGGGTCGGACTCACCAATCCGGGCGCAGAAACATAGGGCAGACGGCTGCCGCCACTCATCATGTAAGGAGCCGTACCGATGCCTAAAGTAGAAATATAAGGATAATAGATCTGGCTGCCATTGTCTCTGGTTAGGATCTGGTTACCCAAT
>JAGQXH010000082.1 GCA_020436695.1 Lewinella sp.
GTGTTCAGGTGTTTGTGGTGACGCAGATGGTTGTCCCGGTATTGCTCGATGGAGGAAAATACCGGATACATACAAGTGATATTGGTGAGCAGATCATTCCATTTGCGGTTTTTCAAAAAGCGGTAATGGGTAGCATCGTGCATCAGAATGGCCAGCGCGTGCATTCTCGCACCAATGATCAGTACGGCCAGTACGTAGGTAGCCGGATTAAAATATTGCAGGCAACCGTAAATGGTAGCTCCAATGACCAGCCAGTTGAACAGGATTGCCTGGGCGTGCAACAGGGGTTTAATTTGGAATAGGGTTTTAAAGGCAATAGGGTCGATCTGTAGTTTGAGGTCTCGTGCATCGTAAGTAGTCATGATCTTTGCTTTTTTTATTCAAAGATCTCCGCATGGGCCTCAATTTGAAATAGGTGCCGGGCAACGTACTGGTCGGTGCCGGTAAGTGGTAAAATTTATCCGATAAGTGGCAAAAAATATTTAGCTTTTCCTCACCAAAATCTGCAACACTATGACCGAGGTATATCATTTTGTGAGATCACTCATTGTTCCTATCTTTTTAGGCACGCTTATCCTGTTTGGCTGTACTGCTTCTCCTACCGAAACGGAGACGTCGGAAAGTGAGCCGGGAAACGCATCTTTTTCCACCACTTACCAGCCACCTGTTTTTAGTAATGATCAGCGAGTTGCCGGCATAAAAGCAGCAGCGGCTGAGTTTGAGCAAATATTCAAAGAACAGGCTGAAGAACGAAAGATACCCGGTTTGGTATACGGCATAGTAGTCGATGATTCACTCGTGGTGTCTGGAGCGGTTGGTGTGCTCGACCTGGAACAGAAGCGCCCCGCCACCATTCAATCGGCTTTTCGCATCGCCTCCATGAGCAAAAGCTTTACCGCCATGGCTATCCTGAAGCTGAGAGATGAAGGCAAACTCTCTCTGGAAGATCCGGCCAGCCGATATATCCCGGAAATGGCTGATCTGACTTACCTTACCGAAGATGCTGCTGCCATTGATATTGAAAACCTGCTTACCATGACAGCAGGCTTCCCCGAAGATAATCCCTGGGGCGACCGACAACTGGCGGTACCGCCCGACGGGCTGATCGGTCTGGTGGAGCGGGGACTTTCATTCTCCAATGTGCCGGGTTATGGCTACGAATACAGCAATACCGGCTTTGCCTTGTTGGGCCACATCGTTTCGGTAGTTTCAGGTATGCCCTTTCAGGAGTACATCCGTCAGGAGATCCTGCTGCCGCTTGGCATGGAGCATACTTACTGGGAATACAGTGATGTGCCGGAAGAAGCCTTTGCGGTGGGTTACCGTTGGGAAGATGAGCAGTGGAAAGAGGAACCGCTGCTACACGACGGTGCTTTTGGTGCAATGGGGGGGCTGATCACTTCCATCGAAGATTTTAGCCGCTACGTTAGTGCACACTTATCGGCCTGGCCGCCCCGGAATGGTGCTGAAACGGCTCCCATTCGGAGAAGTTCATTACGGGAAATGCAGACGCCTCAATTCGCACGTCTGTACGCTCAGGCCAGAGATGCCGATGGAGAGGTTTGTCCTGTCATGAGTGGGTACGGATTCGGACTGGGTATCGCCCGCGATTGCAATGGCCGGATCGGTGTTGGCCATGGCGGTGCACTTCCCGGCTACGGCAGCAATTACCAGTTCTTCCCGGAATATGGCGTCGGCGTGATGGCTTTTGGAAATCTGACCTATACTTCTCCTTTGCCCCGTACCAGGATCGAAGCACTGCTATTCGATAAGATCGGCCTGGAGCCGCGCCAGTTGCCGGTTTCTGACATACTGGCCAAACGCAAGGAACAGGTGCTTGATCTAATTCAAAACTGGGAGCCGGAGCTGGAACAACAGATCTTGGCCGAAAATTTCTACCTGGATCATGTACGGGAATATCGGATGCAGGAGATCCGAAAACTGCTGGAAGAAGTCGGCCCGATCCAGGAAGTAGAAGCGTTGATACCATCCAATCAACTCCGGGGGCGATTCGATATCCGGGCCGAAAAAGCAACGATCCGGGTGTTTTTTACGCTGACTCCGGAGAAAGATCCCAAGGTGCAACAGTTGGATGTCCGGAAGCTGGAAGAGTAGACTTAAATGATATCCGATATGGCAGGAGCAGGGGAAATTTTTAAAACATCATGCGTGTTAATTTGACACTTATTCCTATTTTGCAGGAAACAAGTGCGAAAATACCATGAAAAAACATCTTCCTATTGCCTTATTGCTGCTCTTATTCAGTTGCAATACCGCTGTTGAATCGGACACTGCTGATACCGGCTCCGAGTCGGTAGAAAGTGATGCTCATTATCCCATCACGCCCGTAGATATCCGCAATGTGAAAGTTACGGACAATTTCTGGTTGCCTATCATCCAGACCGTACAGGAAAAGACCATTGAATACGCCATCGCCAAATGTGAAGAAGAGGGCCGCCTGGATAATTTCCTCATGGCCGGTGGTGAGATGGAGGGTACCGTTAAAGGCGCCATGCCCTTCGATGATACCGATGTATACAAGATCATCGAAGGGGCTTCCAACTCACTCATCAGTGCCCCCAATGCCCAATTGGAGGAATTGCTGGATTCCCTGATCTCCATCATCGCCGTCGGGCAGGAGGAAGATGGTTATCTCACTACCTGGCGTACCATCGATCCCGCTCATCCGCCCGCAAAATGGGTAGAAGTAAAAGAAGGCAAACGTTGGGAGTCGCTCTTTATGAGCCATGAACTATACAATGCCGGCCACCTCTACGAGGCTGCATATGTGCACCATCAGGCAACAGGTAAAGACAATTTCCTCAATATTGCGCTGAAGAACGCGGACCTGATGGTCAGTACATTCGGCGACGGAGAGGGTAAGATCGCCGCCGTTCCTGGTCACCAGATCATTGAAACGGGACTGATCAAACTGTATCAGCTCACCGGTAAGGAAGATTACCTGAATCTGGCCCGCTATTTCCTCGACAATCGGGGGAATCCGGAAAATCACGAATTGTTCGGTCCGTACTCCCAGGATCATGTTCCGGTCATAGAGCAGGATGAAGTAGTGGGTCACGCCGTGCGCGCCATGTACATGTATGCGGCTATGACCGATATTGCCGCTTTTCAGCATGATGCGGCCTATCGCCAGGCGGTGGATAAGCTCTGGGACAATATGGTGCAGAAAAAGATCTACCTCACCGGCGGTATCGGTGCCCTGCACGAGGGAGAAGCTTTCGGTGAGAACTATGAATTGCCGAATATGACGGCTTATAATGAGACCTGCGCTTCCATCGGCAGTGTTTACTGGAACCATCGGCTCCACGGTCTTACCGGCAATGCTGAATACTTTGACGTTATTGAAAGGACACTGTATAACGGATTGGTTTCCGGCCTGTCGCTGGACGGCACCCATTTCTTTTATCCCAATGCTCTGGAATCCGACGGGGTATACCAATTCAACCAGGGAGCGTGTACCCGTAAGAACTGGTTTGACTGCTCTTGTTGCCCCACGAATATGATCCGCTTCCTGCCGGCTATGCCGGGGCTGATCTATTCCAAAGAGAACAGCACGGTCTACGTCAATCTGTATGCCGCCAGTGAAGCTACGGTTGCACTCCCCGGCAACAGCGTTCAGCTCACCCAGCAAACCGACTATCCCTGGAATGGCAAGGTGAAACTGACCGTTAGTCCGGAGCAGGCCGGAGCGTTTACCATCAAGCTTCGCCTGCCTTCATGGGCTAGGGGAGAGGTGATGCCCGGCGGACTGTATCACTACGTCGATCCTACTGCTGCGGCAATCAGCATCAGTGTGAATGGAGAGGAGGTGGCCTCCAATGTGGATAAGGGCTATCAGATGATCACCAGAAACTGGAAAGCCGGTGATGTGATCGACATCGAATTTCCGATGACGGTAAAAGAAGTACTGGCCGATGAAAAAGTGGAAGACGACCGGGGTAAAGTTGCTTTGGAGTACGGGCCGATCGTTTATGCCGTGGAAGAGATTGACAATAAGGGAAGATACGATGGCATTAAAGTAGCTGCCGACGATCAGTTTCAGGTACAAATGGAAGCGGATCTCTTAGGCGGTGTCAATACATTGTCCAATAGTAAGCTTAAGGCTATTCCGTATTATGTCTGGTCCAACCGGGGCATCGGCAAGATGAAGGTCTGGCTGGATTATGCGGGTAGTTGACGGTTGACGGTAAACGATCAATTGAAAAATAACTTTGGATTGGGCAATTGAATTTTTATCCGGTACTTTAATATTGGATGAAAAGTGCTATTTCCATATTGAAACCAGTGAGCCGCAGTCTGATCAGATGTGCACTGGTTCTGCTTTTAGGCCTCACGTGCATGCCGGATGCAATCGGAAATGTGTTACCGGTTGGCCCGGAACGGAGCTATATAAATCTGCAACAGGCTGCGGCTCACGCCCAGGCGGGTGATACGCTGTTATTCGATCCCGGTGTCTATCCCGGTGATCAGTCCATATCGGCTTTGCAAGGTCGTGCGGATCGATACATCTATCTGCTGGCAGCCGATAAGGGCAGTGTGGTCATTTCCGGCGGTCAGACCGGCTGGCATTTTTCCGATGTACATTACCTGCATATCGAAGGTTTTGTTTTTGCAGAGCAGACCGGTAACGGACTTAATGTGGACGACGGCAGCGACTACACTCTTCCGGCTCATCACATCTCCATCATCAACTGCACCTTTCGCGATATCCGTGCCACTGGTAATAGTGATCTGCTCAAATTGTCCGGTGTAGATGATTTTCAGGTCATGGATTGCCGCTTTGAGAATGGCGCTAAAGGAGGTAGTGGCATCGATATGGTAGGCTGTCATCGGGGAAGCATCGGCCGTTGCCGCTTCACCAATATGGGCAGTAACAGTATTCAGGCCAAAGGCGGTTCTGATCATATTTCCATTTTCCGGAACCATTTTAAAGATGGTGGCCAACGAACGCTGAATTTGGGAGGGAGCACTGGCTTACCTTATTTCCGACCGGCAAATGCCCCTTTTGAGGCTGCTGATCTGCAGGTTTACTCTAATATCATTGTTGGCTCGGATGCCCCCATTGCATTTGCAGGCTCTGTTCGCGTATTGGTAGCGCATAATACCATCATCGATCCCGGCACCTGGGTGATCCGCATCCTTCAGGAAACAGTTGATGAAGAACGGTTTTTAGCTTGCGGAGATAATGTCTTTCAGAATAACCTGATCTACTACAGTAACATTCGGACGGAAGTCAATATCGGTGCGCATGTGCGGACGGAAAGTTTTTCCTTTCTGGGGAATTTATGGTACAACGCAGCTGACCCTGCCGCCCGACCTCAGCTGCCGGTAGAAGATCCGCAAATGATCTATGGCGAAGATCCCCTTTTTGTAGATCTGGAAAGTGGAGATCTTCATTTGCAAAGTGCGAGCCCCGCAGGTGCTAAGACCGCGACTGTATCTGGAGTTGAAGTAGATTTTTATGGCCGACCATTTGCCGACAAACCGACTATCGGGGCAATTTGCAGAGAATGAAACTATCGGGGACGTTTAAAGGTTGTTTCCATTTTGAATATTGTCGTTTCTTCTGTGGATCTTGCTTTCCGAATTTAATGAATAAAAATGAAAACTTTTCCTACCTCATTTACCTTGGAAACAGGGCGCCTTAGGTTGCGTCTGCCCTCCGAATCAGATATACCAAAGGTGTTTTCTGCCACCCGCTACCAGGGCTTCAATGATGGCATGTTGTGGGACCCGCCTGAACATCCGAATGAAATTGCTGCATCCCTGAAGCGCAACCTCAGGGCCTGGGAAAATGGGGAAGCATTTGGTTTTTCCATCGATGAAAAAATGACCGCACAATTTGTAGGGCGCATCTCGATTCGCCCCACGGATCAGCCCGGCCGCTGGAATATTGGTTTCTGGACGCACCCGGAGCATCAGGGGCACGGTTATATGACTGAAGCGGTTGGCGCGGTCCTGGAATTCGGATTCTCCCAACTGGAAGCACGGGAGATAGAAGCCTGCCATGCACTGTGGAACAAGGCCAGCGAGCGGGTGCTGCAAAAGAACGGCTTTCAATTTGACCGGTACATCGAGCAGGGATTTCAGAAAAAAGGAGAATGGGTAGCGGAGAATCTCCTGGTGATTGATAAAGCGCATTGGATGAAAAATATTGGCTGAATCTCCTTTCTCAAACATGCTTCCGGTATTGATCCGTCATATAGAGATATAAGCCTAACCGGATCATCATTTACTAGTTCAAACCGGGGAAATCATTTATTTTAAGTCTTTCGACACTACTGGAAATTGGGACGTGGAGATATTTGGATGAATCCCAAGATGTCCACGTCCCAATTTCCATTTATCCGGTAGTGAGAACTTCATAAAACAGGTGGACATCGCTACAAAAGGAGCGGGAGCGCTCATTCTGGAAACGTAGTCGCTGCGACCGGGCAACCTGGACTAATTAGCATGAACAGTAAAATCCACATTCTCCGGCAATCCCATCTCCTCCAACTGCCACCTTTTGCCCCGCTTATTCACCTTTATCTCATGTAGCACATTGTCGTTCGGCAGGCAGAACTGACCACTGGCTGCCGCGCCGTCACCGTAGACAACGAGCTCAATATTCGACCAATCCAGATCCTGGGTGGATTGGGCTACTTTTATTGTTGGGATCACCGCACCGGCCCGCACCAGTATAATGGCTTCGATCTCTCCAATGGAGATGTCGTGCCAGCCTTCCGCATAAACCTTCCCGGTCTGATAGTCGATCCATTGGCCTTTCGGCAGATATACTTGTCGGGTCGTTTGCCCTTCTTCAAAGATCGGGGCTACCAAGATATCAGAACCGAATAGATACTCATTGTCGATGGTCCAGGCACCGGGATCATCCGGATATTCCACAAAAAGAGCACGTACCATAGGTAGTCCTTTATCGGAAGCCGCTTTAGATTGCGCGTATACATAGGGCATCAGATGGTATTTCATTTCAATGACCTTCCGGAAATAATCCTGAAAATCATCGCCGTAATCCCAGGGCTCCTTCGGCGGCTGCCCGTGGCAGCGGGTGTGGCTCGAAAGCGCGCCAAAGGGTAGCCAGCGGCGATACAAGATTTCGGGGGTGCGCTGGGTGAATCCGCCAATGTCATGACTCCAGAAGGTGAATCCGCACAGGCCCAGTGAGAGACCTCCGCGCAACTGTGCCTGCATGCCCATATCCGAGCTTTCTGCGTCACCACCCCAATGCAAGGGGTAACGCTGACTGCCGGCCCATGAACTGCGCGCCCAGATGATGCGCTCGCCGTTGATCTCCTGCGTCAGGTCGGACACGATCTTGTTGTAGCGCAGCGGATAAAGGTTGTGCTCGTAAAAACCGGTACGATCATTATCGTAAATACCGGTATAAGGGGCCGCTTCACCGAAGTCCACTTTGATCGCTGATACACCCATGCGCAGCAGTGTACCGATCTTATCACGATACCAGTCGATGGTTGCCGGATTGGTGAAATCGAGGACGGCATCTTCAAAGGGGATATTTCCTTTAGCGTTTTTGACGTACAGGCCTTTTTCGGTGATCTCGCCAAAGAGCTTGTTCTTGGGTACGAAATAGGGGAGTTGCCAGAGACAGGTCCGGAAGCCGTCGGTTTTCAGGTCACTGATCATTTTTTCGGCATCGTCGAAGCGGCTGGGCGCAAATTCATAATCGCAACGCCAGTCGGTCTCGAACCAGCCGGTATCGAAGTGCAGTACATCAGTAGGGATCCGATTGGCCCGTAATTTAGCAGCTACGTTACGGCCATCTGCTTCCGAAAAGTAAGTAATGCGGCTCATCCACAGGCCGAAAGACCAGAGCGGCGGCATGGGCGCTTTCCCGGTCAGATCAGTATACTCATCCAGAATATCCTTGGGGTCTCCCACAAAAATGAACAGATCCAGGGATTCATCTCCGATCAGCAGTCGGGTGGAGGCCCCGTAAGTGTTGCCGAAATCGCAGGTGATCGGTGTGGAGGTATGCATGAACATGCCGTAACCGCGACTACTCATAAAAAAAGGTACCGGCTTGTACATGCCGGCCGTTTCCACACCGTTCGGATCACAAGTATACAGATTGACTTTCTGGCCGTACTTGTTGAAAGCCGTAAAGGATTCGCCACCTCCGAAGATCTTCTCATCCGGGGAGATCTCAAATACCGCCCCCACACTGCGGGAATAGTCCGATGCACGGCGAACAAAAGCGAAAGGCATATTGGCACAAAAGCCCTTGTTGCTGCTGTTATGGCGGGTTTTGGTGAGCATTTTCCCGTCGCTGTCATATAATTCCACCATCCAGGGATTTTCCCGGATGATCACTTTGGCATGCGCACTTTTATATTCATGGCCGCCCTCGATGGCGCGGTATTGCCAGTCGTTCATGTGATTGCCGGGCTCCTGGACCAGCATCAGGGACGCTTCCGGTTCATGTACCACAGTACCGGTATTCATTTTGATGCGAATGCTGCGCGTCGACACAAACTCGATGGAAAAGGGCAAGACCGGGTCCTGTTCGTATTCACTGGCCGGAAATTCATTCTGTGGCATTGGCCGGAAGGCATGCTGCGTATAGTTGAAAGCGTGAGCCGGAGTGTAGCGGGAGCGCCGCCATTTTACCGATCCATTACCGGTGGCCGGATTAAAAGAAGCCAGGCTGTCGGCCAGAAAATAGGTATTGAGATAATCCCGGAAGTCGGGCGTCAGATTAATGGGGTTGTTCATCAGCAGTTGCTGATTCTGGGCAGAAAGCAGTAATGGGAGTTGTAAGGCAAAGATTAGAAGGATTAGTTTAGTTAGTTGTCCTCGTTTCATTAGTTCAATGGTTTCAGTTTTGTTCCAGGTAAATTTTGGAATTGACATCATGGCAATATCAATTATCAATATCAATTTCCATATCTAGTAAGGCCGAAGAAAGCGATTTACCGTGTTTATCCAGGGCCAGTGAGCGGGTGACCCCTCCGCCCAGCGCATCGTACATCACAAAATTCAGCGCCGCAATATTCGGCATTTCATAACGGATCACCTCTCCTTTGACGATATCGGCGAAATATGCCTTTACTTTTGCGGCCGTAATATATTGTTTTAACAAGGGATAGTCCTCCTCACGATAGGCGATAAGCGAGATATTGGAGATATTTCCTTTATCGCCGGTGCGGGAGTGGGCCAGTTGCCGGAGTTTTATTTTCATATTAATGCTGTTGGATGCTTTTATAATCTGCTGTTACTGAATATTGGATCCTGCTCATAATTGCATTAAGAATGTACGGCTTTTATGGCTGTATAGTTGTGCTTCCGGTTTCCTGTAAGAATTAAAGCTTCTATCACATTAATCCTGTTCTATTACATTGTCTTGTAGTACAGACCATGATGACTTACGACTATTGACTGACGACTGACGACTTGCATTTAACCGCATTCATACCACCACATAATGCACTTCAGAATACACCTGTGTTTCCTCTAAAAACACCGACTGAATGGCGATCACTTCTGTGGCTGATTTGGTAACTCCGCCACCACCGGCCGGCCCATTGGTGTACAGGGCTTCTACTTCATTGCCAAGCTGAACGGCCTCCGCCATCGTAGCCGTGCGCGAGGCTACCCGGACGCGGACTTCTGCCGGGTTCCCGGCGTCCAGCGTATTACCGTATAAAGAATTCATACCGATCAGATCGTAGCGGACCTCTCCGGGGGTTAGGTCTATATCAGCCAGCCGTTGCCGGATGATGTCCAATGCAAGCTGCCCTCTGGCCACGGCACCGGTTCCTCCGTAACTGATCTGGCCTTCGCCGATAAAGCCGTCCCGGTAACCGACGGACACTTTTAGTTTACCACTTTTAGTTCTCCCGGCGCCGCCGGTAACCCGGATCTGATCGGGGCCGATCCCGGAAAAGGTAATGTGGGTAAAGTCTGCGATCACGTCCGGCGTCAGATATTGGGCCGGATCGTGAATTTCGTACAGCAATTGTTCTTTACAAGTGCCGGTGGTGATCATGCCGCCTGCTTCCGGTACTTTGGTCAGAAAAAAGCTACCGTCATCGGTTACTTCGGCCAGAGGAAATCCCAGTCGGCCCAATCCAGAAACTTCTTTCACACCCGGATCAGCGTAATAACCACCGGTAAGATGCCCGGCACATTCCAGCAGATGTCCCATGGCAGTGGCCCGTCCGAGTAAGTCATAGTCTTCCATTGACCAGCCGAATTCATAGATCAGCGGAGCAATGAAGAGCGCCGGATCGGCCACCCGACCGGTGATCACCACATTCGCTCCGCCCTGTAAGGCCTCTACAATGGGAGCCGCTCCCAGATAGGCATTTGCGGAAATGATGCGATCCTGAATGGAGGCGAGCGGTTCACCACTTTCCAGTAAAGTGAGGTCCCGGCCTTGGATCAACGTCAAAACATCGTCTCCGGTGACGGCTGCTATCTTCAGCCCGGAAAGCCCGAGTTCCCGGGCGATCTTTGCCGTTTCCTGCATGGCTGCTACCGGATGGGCCGCGCCCATATTGGTGATGATCTTTACTCCGTTTCTTTGACAGACCGGCAGACAGGCCCGCATGCGCGCTGCCAACAGCGGATCAAAACCACTGTCGGGATCTTTCTGCTTGCGCTGCTGGGCCAGGGCGATGGTCCTTTCGGCCAGGCATTCAAAGACCAGATATTGAATATTGCCTTTTTCGGCCAGTTCTACGGCGGGTTCAATCCGGTCTCCGCTGTAACCGGCGCCGGATCCGATGCGGAGGATTTGGGGATTTTGGGTCATTGATATTTTGCTAATGGTTTCATTGGCCAGGATTAGGAAGCAGAGGCATATTTGTAAAAAGTTTCTTGAACGTATGTTTCATAGTAGATAATGTTATCTACTTCGTTTAATTCGACTTGTCTCCCCCAACGGGATTAGCGCTAGCTTGTGCCAGCGGCACAAAAAGACGAAGGTAGAGGGGGCTCACTACTTATAAAACAAACGTACCAATCAGTATCGAAATGATCGTCATGACGATCGTCGTTAAAAATGCATATTTGAAAGTGAAGCGCTGATGATCCGCCAGTTCAATCCCGGTCAAACCGGTAAGCAAAAAGGTAGTGGCCGTAAGCGGACTGAGCGGAAAACCGGTTGTCATCTGCCCCAGTATGGAGGCCTGCCCCATCGTTATCGGCGCCACCCCCAATTCATTGCCTACCTCGGCCAGTACCGGCAGGAAACCGAAATAAAAGGAATCAGGATCGAAGACGAGGCTCAGCGGCATACTTAATACCGACAAAATAACGGGCATCACCTGCCCCAGTTGCCTTGGAATTACCTGCGAGGCGCCCTGTGCCATCGCGGTGATCATCCCCGATTCCTTCATGATGCCGGTAAAGACACCGGCCGCCAGCAGAATACTCGCCATCAGCAAAGCGGCCTGGGCGTGTGCATTGACGCGTAGGCGCTGGTCTTTGATGTTGGGGTAATTCACCATCAGGGCGATCACCGCACCCAGCATGAAGACAATGGCCGGTGCGATCAAACCGGAGATCAGGGCGCCGATGGTGAGTAGGGTGAGCAATATGTTAAACCAGAATAATCTGGGGCGCCGGATGGCCCGTTCTTCATCGGAAAGTTGTCGGGTAAATGCGGGGCTGTCGGTGGCGGTTTGTGATACATGCAGCCGGCGGGCTTCCTTTCGGCCAAGGTAATATGCTACCAACAAGACAAACAATAGGCCGAACAGTTGTGGGATCATCACCGGCCGGTACAATTCGGTGACGTTCACATTCAGCGCAGTAGCAGCACGTAAAGTAGGGCCGCCCCAGGGCACAATGTTCATGGTACCTGCTCCTAGTGCCACTACACAGGCGAGCACGCGCCGGTCCATGCCCAGCCGGTCGAACAGCGGCAGCATAGCTGGGATGGTGATCAGAAAAGTGACGGCCCCTGAACCATCCAGATGGACGATCATCGACAGCACGGCCGCACCGATCACAATGCGGGTGGGATCGGTGCCGACCCGGCGTAGAATACCGTCGATGATCGGATCAAACATGCCGGCATCGGTGAGTACCCCGAAAAAGATGATCGCAAAGATGAACATGGCCGCTACCGGCGCAATGCTCTTGATACCGGTTACGGCAAAATCAGCGGTTTCGAGGCCGAAACCGGCTGCTAAGGCACCAACGACAGGCACTAAAATAAGGGCCGTTAGGGCTGTGGTCCGTTTGCTGAGGATGAGCCCCAGCAAGACTACTGTGATCAGGATGCCGGTTAGGAGTAGCACAGGTTTACTTGTTTTGTTGGCTATTGGTAAGGAGGGTAAGATAGGGATTTATCGGATCATTACTTTTTTACAATACCGATCATTTTTGGGGTCAGTCAATTTCAATACATAGATACCGGAAGAAAGACCGGAGAGGTCTAATGTCCATTCCTTTTTAGAGACTTGTCCTATTAGAATGGAGGCACCGTTCAAACTGAAAAGTTGATACGACACAGGAAATGAGATGGCCGCATCAGCATTCAATCGGATTCGGATCAAATTGGCAGCAGGATTCGGAAAAATGGAAACTTTGGATGCCTCGCCAATTGGATTATTCGTAGCATCAACAATGTCAAATTGACAATCATAAGTGCTGAATTCCGGAAAAGTGAAGCTATCATTTTTTTCATTTTGATAACAAACCAAAATTGGAAACGATATGGCCACTCTTTCTCCAGATTCCGGTAAAAACAAGGTATGCACACTTCCCACCTGCGCCACCCATATCCCGCCAAAAGGTGCAAAATGCCAACCATAAGGATCAATTCTGCTCACATGAAAATACTTTACGGGTTGATCGTTATGAGTTGTTACTACAATGCTATCCACTACCATAAAAAAGCTGTCTTTATCCACAGGCGCAATAAAACCCAAAGTATCTCCTTCGGCAGCGGTAAAATCATACAAAAGCAAAAATTCTTTGTACTTCATATTAAAGTAATAAACCGAATCATTTTGCTCAAATACAAAAAGGCTATCCTGTTTGATCAATTGATTATTTAGTCTATTGTATGTATCCGTCTTTATCATTCTGCAAACGCGTCCTTGTAACAGGCTATCTTTTAAACTGGTGGATAACACAATTTCATCATCTGATGTAAAGTTCCACTTCGCACCTATGGGTGCAAAAGCGCCCTGACCGAATGTGACGCTCGGGAAATGAACCATTATCAGCAAAAAGAATAAGTATTTCATTGTCTCTAAATTCGACATAATTATCAATTGTTGTTTTTGCAAGGTCATTAAAATTGGTCCTTCCGCCGACCCTTCTTATTTTACCGAAAAAATTGAGCATCCTAATCATCTGCAACAATAAAGATTCACAACCCTGGGCCGAAGCCCTCCGGAGGCAATTGCCGGAAGCAGAGATCAATATCTATCCGGAAGTGACTGATCCGGAAAAAGTGGAATATGTCGTTTGCTGGAAACCGCAGGCCGGCGTGCTGGATCAATTTCCGAAACTTAAGGTCGTGCAGTCGCTGGGCGCGGGAGTGGAACACATCACCCGCACGCAAAAAGAGCGACCAGGGGTACAATTGACCCGCATCGTCGACCCAAATCTGACCGTCGATATGTGGGAATTTGTACTGGCAGCGATCATGCAGCAGTTGAAGCAATTGCCTTTTTACGCCGACAGGCAACGGGAGGGAAAATGGCAGCCCGGTACTTACCGCCGCATAAAAGATACCACCATCGCCGTTCTGGGATTAGGACAGATCGGGTCACTGGTGGCCGAAAGACTGGCCGGACTGGGCTTTCAGGTGAAAGGGTGGGCGAGGAGCCAGAAGGAAATCGATGGAGTGGACTGCTTTGCCGGTTGGGATGCGCTGGCAGATTGCCTGCACGATGCCGACTTTCTGGTCAATATCCTGCCGTTAACCCGAACTACCGAAGGCATTCTGAATGAAAAACACCTGCGCTATCTGAAACCCGGTGTTTTCCTCATCAATGTAGGCCGTGGAGGTCATCAAAACGAAGCAGACTTATTGAAACTCCTGAACGAAAATTTCCTTTCCGGAGCCTTTCTGGATGTTTTTCAAACCGAACCACTTCCCAGGGAACATCCGTTCTGGACACACCCCAAAGTGATCGTAACCCCACACATTGCCAGTCTTACAGATGTGCAGTCTGCTTCCCGGCAGATCGTGGAGAATTACCGGCGCTTTCGGAACGGGGAACCGCTCCTGCATACCGTTTCATGGGAGGATGAATACTAAGCGCAGTCTCCTCTGTCCATTGGAAACCCAGTATAACACACTGTTTTCGGAGAGAAATAGTGCCGAACTTCCAAAGAAGTTGGAAAAGTGGGGGTAATTCTTATTTTATGCACATTACAAGACATTGAAATTGCCCCATTTTTTCAATATCCTATCTTGGTCGACTATGGCAATTTCCCAAAACAATAATTAATGATTGAAGCCAGAAAGTACCGGGTGTTCACACTCCGCAATTTTAAAAAGATCCCACAAGTTCAGACCTATCTTACTGAAACGGATAAACACAGTATTGAAGTTGTTGGTAACGTACTGCCTTTTAAAGTGAACAATTATGTAATTGACGAATTGATCGATTGGGATAATATCCCGGATGATCCCATCTATCAGTTGACCTTCCCTCAGCGAGACATGCTATCGGATGCGCATTTCACAGAAATGGAAAACGCACTAAAACAAGATCTTCCCAAAGCAGCGTTAAAATTGGTAGCCAATAAGATCCGCTATGAGCTCAACCCGCATCCGGCCGGACAGGAACACAATGTACCCGTATTGGAAGGGACCAAATTGACCGGTATTCAGCATAAGTACCGTGAGACGGTACTTTTTTTTCCCAGTAATAGTCAGACCTGTCACGCTTACTGTACCTTTTGTTTCCGCTGGCCGCAGTTTGTGGGCATTGATGAACTGAAATTTGCCATGCAGGAGACCGATCTGCTGGTCGAGTATCTGAAGAAACACCGCGAGGTAACGGATGTGTTGTTTACCGGCGGCGATCCGATGGTGATGTCGGTCAAAAAATTCAGTGCCTACATCGACCCACTGCTGGAAGCCGACATTCCCAACCTGAAAACTATCCGAATCGGTACCAAGGCCCTGGGATACTGGCCCTATAAATTCCTGACGGATAAAGATGCCGATGAAATGCTGGAATTGTTCAAGCGCATAGTCGACCAAGGCATCCATTTGACCGTAATGGCCCATTTCAACCATCCGGTTGAATTGCGTACCCCGGCGGTGAAGGCGGCAATCCGGCGTATCCTTCAGACGGGAGCCAAGATCCGGACCCAGTCACCCATTATGAAACACATCAACGATAATGCTGCCGCCTGGCGGGATATGTGGAAAGAGCAGGTACAACTGGGCTGTATTCCATATTATATGTTCGTAGCCCGAGATACCGGAGCCCAGGATTATTTTGCCGTTGAACTGGATCGCATCCATCGTATTTTCCGCGATGCCTACCGGCAGGTAAGCGGCGTGGCCCGAACGGTGCGCGGACCGAGTATGTCTACCGATCCGGGTAAGGTGCAGATCCTCGGCGTATCTCAGATACACGGAGAAAAAGTATTTGTACTTCGCTTTATACAGGGGCGTAATCCCAACTGGGTGGGGCAGCCGTTCTTTGCCACTTATGACCCCAATGCCATCTGGCTGGATGATCTGGAACCTGCACTCGGCCGTAAGCAATTCTTTTTTGAAGAAGAACGGATCAAGCTGGATGAGATCCCGTTGAATTAGAGCTGCACGGTGTGGCATGGATTTGCAGGTATCGCCTGCATGGGAGATTCCATGCCACCCATACAATTTTCTACACAACAGGATAGTCATTCCTGGTCAAAGCCGTAATTTGTCGTCCTTGCATTATCTTTCAGAACAAAACGTAGAAAAACCTGAAAACGTCATGACGAGTCAATCATTCCCGCTCAGAAGCATGCTGCCTTTTTGCCTGTTGGTAAGCATGCTGATCCTATCTATACCAGGCATTGCCCAGCAGCAGGGGCCGCAACGCTGGGAAGAAGCCATCCGGAAATTCGAAATGAAAGACCAGGAGATGAAGCCGGAGCCCGGCGTTATCTTATTCGTGGGCAGTTCTTCCATTGCCAAATGGCAGGATGTGGGTGATTACTTTCCGGATGCCCGGGTGCTGAACCGGGGCTTTGGCGGTACCCAGTTTGAAGACGTGATCTATTATGCCGACCGGGTCATTTACCCGTACAAGCCCTCCAAGATCTTTATCTACGAAGGGGATAATGACATCGGCGCCGGTGATTCGCCCAAATCGGTGTTGAAGGAAGCTAAACAGCTGCGCAAGATGATCGCCAAAAACCTGGGCAAAGAAGTGCCGGTGATCTTCATCTCTCCCAAACCGAGTGTGGCGCGCTGGAAGCTGAAGGAAACCTACGAAGAGGCTAATGCCCTGTTGAAAAAATTTGCCGATAAAAAAGCCTATACTGAATTCGCGGATGTCTGGACCCCAGCACTTGACGAAAATGGTATGGTGTTCAAGCACATTTTCGTGCAGGACAATCTCCATATGAATGCCGACGGTTATAAGATCTGGCAGAAGGTGCTGAAGCCTTATGTGGAAATGTAAGTTCAGTGTCATCAAAACGCTATGATGTCAAAGTGAACGGACGTAGGCTCCTGCAGACGATTCAAGGCTACATGGTCTCATTGTTTCATGGCTGTCATCTCAATGCAACAATGCAACAATGCAACAATGCAACAATGCAACAATGCAACAATGAAGCAATGAAATAGGAACCATGCTATCTAATTTACATTATCGTGTAGCAAGTTATGAGAAGGTATTTTTATCTGCTGATATTTCCACTCCTTATTGCTTATGCCGGTGTATGGTCACAGCCTGCTTTGCCGGAGATCCGTCATACCGACAATGGCTATACCTTCTATGTGGACAATCAGCCCTTTCTGATCCTCGGTGCACAGTTGTGGAACAGCAGTGCCTGGCCGGAGATCACCGATCAGTTCTGGGAGCAGGCCGAAAGTCTGGGCTGTAATACGATAGAGGCGCCGGTGTACTGGCAGAATATTGAACCGGAACCCGGGCAGTTCAATTTCAAAGAGCTGGATCACCTCATTGCCGGTGCCCG
>JAGQXH010000830.1 GCA_020436695.1 Lewinella sp.
CCGAGAAAAAGTAATACCATGAGGCCGGTAAGCACGGCCCCCAAAGCGCCTTCAAACGAGAGGTTTTTCAAAGAATTTATCACATAGCCCGATTGATCAAATTCATAACTTACTTTTATATCGTTCGGTACAGCGGCCTGCATTTCCGGTAGGCTTGCCTTAATACGCTTCACCACATCCCAGGTGGATGCGCTGGCGCGTTTAGTTACAGGAATGTACACTGAACGGCTCCCATTGATCAGGGCATAGCCTGAAGCCACATCGGAGCCATTTTGTATCTCAGCTACATTTCTTACATAAATTGCCGGTCCGGAACCTTTCTTCAAAGGGATATTGGCCAGTTCCTGAATATCACTCACCACTGTGTTTTGGTTAGCGATCAGAAGTTTGTCCGCTGTTCGGATATTTCCTGCGGGAGATATGGTATTGCCTTTGGCAATGGCCATGACCAATTCATCCGGACTGATGTTGTAACTACGCAGTTTTGAAGGATCAGCCTTGATCAAAACGGTCCTCTGGTTTCCTCCAAAAGGCGGCGGGGCCGACACGCCCGGGATGGAGGCAAATTTGGGGCGTACTTTAAAGAGGGCCAAATCCTGTATTTCACCTAATGATCTGGTTTCACTACTAAAAACCAGTTGACCGACCGGTGCCCCCCCTCCATCAAACCGGGTGATAAACGGCGGCACCGTACCCGGAGGCATAAAAGCTCTGGATCTGTTGACCTGGGCCACTACTTCCGCCAAAGCCTGAGACATATCGGTACCTTCATGAAAGGTAAGCTTCATCAAGGATACCCCCTGGATCGTTTTGCTTTCTACTTCCTTTATCCCATTGATGTACAGGAAATGGTATTCGTAATAGGAAGTCATAAAACCTTCAATTTGGTTTGGTGCAAGACCTCCGTATGTTTGAGCCACATAAATAGTGGGGATTCCCAGCTTAGGGAATATATCAACTGACATATTCCGAATAGATAATATCGCAAAGAACACGATAGCTAAAAGGGCGACCATGATCGTTAAAGGTCTCCTTAAGGCAGATATAATTAGTTTTATCATCTCTCAGAATTGGTTTAAGAAGGTTTCCAGGTTACCGTTCACAGCGGCAACATACAATAATGCTTTCCAGGCCTCCCAATAGGACCTTCGTAGTTCAATTTCCGCTGTTATCAGCTCATTTTGCGCTTCAATCAGTTCCGTAAAGGTTACTAACCCTGCCTGATATTGGGATTGTATAGCTTCGTACGCATAACGGGCATCCTGGAATTGCACCGGGGTTTCCCCGGCAATGTCGAGTGCTGTTTGTAATGTTTTATCGGCTATGGATCTTTGCTTATCGAGGATCAGTCTGACTTCTTCAAGTTGCTGTTTATCGGCCTCAGCTTCCCATTCCTTTGCTTTCCATTGAGTTTTGTATCGACTGATCTGGGTCAACGGCATGGTCAATTGTACTCCGAGGCCATAATTGAACCGGGTAAGCTTAAATCCATCAGCCGGGTTCTCAACAAATGTGTTACCATTGACATCGTTTTGCACCCCAGAGCCTCTGCCGTAGGCCATACCCCATATGCTCAATTTAGGCAGCCAACTTAGTTTCTCCGTTTTCAATTGATATTGTGAGGTCTCCCACTCCGCTGTGGCCAATTTTTCACTGGGATGAATCGTTTTTGAAACTCCGGACAACTGGGGCAACACTTTAAAAAAGGTAGAATCCATTACGTTTTCAGGCAAATCGGCAGCAATAAATTCTGACAGTTTTGCTTCATATTCATGGATGGTATTGTGTTGTGCCAGCATTTTGATCTTTACTTTAGAAAGTGCAGTTCGAAAACGCGTAGTATCCACCCCTGGAACCAAGCCCGAGGTAGCCAGGACTACAGCTTGTTCGTAATTTGATTCGGCTCTTTCCTTATCGCTTTCCAGTACAGCAAGAATTTGTATAGCGAGGAGGTAATCCAGATAGGTACTCGAAAGTTGCACGCTATGTTCCAGAAGGGCAAGGTCTTTTTCGGCGGAACTGGCCTCATAACTGCTTTCAGCAGCCCTCAACTCGTTATTCCTGCGTCCGAAGGTGTAGGGCTCCCATTTCATGAGCAAACCTACAGCGGATCCCCAGATCATGTCGTTGCGGTTTTCTTTGGATGGAGGTCCACTGACAGGTAAAAAGTATTCAGGAAAAAACATTCCTGTAATGTTGTTGTAAGTGACGTAGTTGATGTAAGTGGAAGCTGAAACCTCTGGGATCATCTGCCGTTTCGTCGACTTTATTCTTTCTCCTGATGCCTGTTTCTGTAATTCTTTGGCGAGAAGTGCCGGATAGTTTTTTTGGGCAGCATCCAGCAGTTGTTTTAAAGGAACTTCCGCCTGGGAATATGCATTTGCCCAGGCAAAACCTATGATAATTATCAGTAGGATAATCTTGTGTTTATGTACCATTTTCCATTATTGTGAAATTCACTGCAAACCTAAGACCCGATTCTGTAGAAATATAGGAACGGAGATGGAAGTGGGAAAATGGTAGGTGGAAGAGACCGTGTTTGGGAAATAAACTCGTTACTCCTCTTACATCGGTTCCGGCTATCTTGTGTTTTACGAAAATACGAAATGGTAAAGAATGCTGCACATTACACTAACGAGTATGGTTTTCAGCATATCCCACCTTAAGATGAAATACGCGAAAGAGGCGATAAACCCAATTACCAGTGAGGCAACATTAAGTGTATTCCATTCCGGGACTAGCCACCTTACTCCAAGAGAATGGCTTTCGCTAACGCTTCCAAAAAGCGTGTGAATGGTAAACCATAAGCCGAGGTTCAGTACCACTCCAACTACAGCAGCAGTAATTCCTGAAAGTGCAGTGGTCAGGTTTTTATTCCCTCGGAGATATTCTATATAGGGAGCACCCGTAAATATAAATAGGAAACAAGGGATAAATGTGGTCCAAGTTACCAGGACAGAGGCTAATATTCCAGCCATTAGAGGATCGGAAGATCCAGATAGACGATAAGCGCCCATGAAACCCACAAATTGTACGACCTGAATGAGAGGGCCAGGCGTGGTTTCTGCCATACCCAAGCCGTCCAGCATTTCTCCGCTTTTTAACCATCCGTAGTCTTCAACGGCTTTTTGCGCGATGTAAGCCAGCACAGCGTAGGCTCCACCAAAAGTAACCACCGCCGTCTTGCTGAAAAACAAACCCTCCGAAAAAAATATGTTTTCAATACCTATTGTTAAAGCGATCAATAGTAAAGGCAGGGCCCATAAAGTAGAAAATAGTAAAACCGTTTTGAGGGTCGTATTTAAAGATGGCTTAACCGATAGAATATGACTATCAATTATATAGCCACTTTCCTCGGTATTTTTACTCTCATGCCCTTTTAGCACGTAAAATTTTTCTTCCCAGAATTTCCCTCCGATAAAACCGGTTAATCCGGCAGCGATAACGATATAAGGAAAGTCCACTTCAAAGAAGAATATGGCGACAAATGCCAAGACGGCCATAGATACCATGACTTCATTTTTAAGGGCTCTTTTT
>JAGQXH010000831.1 GCA_020436695.1 Lewinella sp.
CATCGTACACTTCCTGAACCTGCCCGGTCAACCGTTGGAAACGATTGATCTCTCCCCAACCGATATTCCATTTGCCGAAGTCAGATCTTAGCTGACCCATAGCTGCCTTGAGCTGGGCTACTTTTTCTTCCGGGCTGCTGTATTTGAGCATGATATCGTCCATCATCATACTTCGCCAGACGTCGCTCTCTACTTTTTCCCGTAACAGATCCAGTAAGTGTTCACCCCAGAAAACGGCCAGGCTCGTACCAACGGATTGCTCCCCGTAAGACAGGTCCCAATCGCGCAGTATCCGGATGGCTTTGGCCAGCTCCGCATCGTTTTTATCACCTACTTCATCGTACGCGGCCAGCAGCGCCGGTATCGGCTTTTTGAATGCCGACAGATACGGATCGTTGGCTGCAGCGATCAACCCGTCCAGATCGTACCTGTCTTTACTGCTCAGTACACGCACGGCGTTGATACCCCGGAAATTCTCCCGGTCCGGAGCAATATAATTGGCGTATTTCTTCGGATCGGGACTGCCTTGTGTGCCGGCCACAGTATAAGGGGTAGCGTTGCAATTCTGTATCCAGCCGGAAGCCGGATTACGCACATGGATCATTTCATTAAGCTTCAGTAGACGGCCCCAGTCAGTTTTGGGATTACTGCCGTCGATCAGTCCGTTGTAATCATAAGAAGGATCTCTTTTAGGGATGAAGTTGCCGTGCCAGTAGGCAATATTGCCTTCGCTGTCGGCATAGACCGTGTTGTTGGAAGAGTTGGTACGGATCTTCATATTATTTTTGAAATCCTTGTAGCCGCCGGCCTTGGTGCGCATGTAAGACTGGGTAAGTGCATCTAGTGGTCGGTTCATCATCCGGAAAGTGACCCATTTGTCACCTTCCGAGCGGATCACAGGGCCGTGGTGGGTGCGGTAAATGGTAAAGTCACGGCTCTTATACGAGTTGCCGTCTTTATAAGGAATGGATACTTTTTCCTCTTCTACCGGCCGCTCTTCTTTCCCGTACTGATAATACAGTTTTCCCTCTTTTTCGATAATGGTTTCCAGGTACTGGTCAATCGCATCGGCGTAGGAGGAAGTATGCATCCAGCCGCAGTGCTCGTTAAAACCCTGGTAGATGAAAAACTGCCCCCAGGTGACTGCCCCGTAGGCTTGCAGGCCCTCTTCACTGTTCACCTGCAATTCCGAACGAAAATAGAAAGAAGTATGCGGATTGATGAGGAATAAAGAATTACCGCTTTTACTCTTGGCCGGACTGATCGCAAAGCCGTTGGAACCGGTGGGTTCTTCGGCCAGTGACCAGCGGGTATCTACATAGCCGGTACGCTTGTCTGCATAGAAATTCTCCAGACCACGCAGTGAAATGCGGGTAATATCACCGCCGATACTGCCTTCGCTGAATGTAAAGGGCATCCAGGGTTGAAAGCGGGTAATGTATTTGGGCTGCACTTCAGGATGAGTATGCAGGTAATAATTGATGCCGGCCGCAAAGGCATCGCAAAGCTGCTGCATCCAGGCCGGACTTTGTCGGTAATAGGCTTCCGCCTGAGCCTGGTTGAGGAACATTCGGGCCCGGAGATCATGGTAAATGTAATCCTCTCCGTAAGCCATTGCCATCTGACCGGTCGCATCCAGATAATTTTCCTCTACCCGCTTGAAATCATCCTCACACTGCGCATAGAGCATACCGAACACCGCATCGGCATCGGTCTTGCCGTAAATGTGAGGAATACCCCAATCGTCCCGGATGATGGTAATGGTTTTAGCCCGTGCTTCCCACTCTTGGATCTCGGCCGGGGTAAAGGGTTGGCCGAAAAGAGAAGCAGTGAGCAGCAGAAATGGCAATAAAATGGTGATTCGCATGGATGATAATGAGTTTTTTTCAGGTTGATCAGGGTGGAAAGAAGTAAAGAATGTGATAGGGTAGTTTGATGCTCATGAATTCAGCAAAAGCAATTAGTCAGAGCAGAACTCGAAATGTAGGAAACTCCTTCAACTCCTTTGGCTTTTTTTACCTCATTTAACGCCGTAGGCTCCTACATTCCCCAACTATTCCTCCGGAAAATAATCCGACGGCAGCAAAGCAGCTACCCGCTGGGTGGTCCAGTAACCGTACTCTTCAATATCCGAAGGATTAATGATCTTGCCAAATTTAGTAATAATGATCTTATTGCTTTTCGAACGAAGATAGGAAACGGCGAATTCCGGTTGAGCAGCTGGGATATTTTGTGGAACACCCTGTTTTAGATCAGGAGGACTGGAAGGTTGAGGTGAAGTGGCCGACGGGGTATTGAGATGTACTACGGTCAAAAAACCGTTGAGCCTGATCTCATAATTATCTCCCTCCTGACCTGCGGCAATGATCCCGGAGGGCTGAATGGGAGTGAAGTTGATGAAATCGAAATGGTGATCCATTTGGCTGAAACCGATCCGATAGAGGGTGCTGTCCAACTGATGCCGGGCCAGACTGGAAAAGAAATGGCGGCTGCTCTCTTTAAACGTTTCCAGGCGATTCTTTTCAAACTGCCGTTCCTCGTCAGCCGAAGCACTGATCGGTTCAAAAAAGGTATTACCCCGGTAGAGCAGATCATAATTATCATACAACGCAAAGGCTTCCAGATAAAAACGGATCATATAGCCGAGTTTCCGGTTCTCTATGACCAGCGGCTCCGAGGCTGTGGCGACGAGACGATCATCCTTCTGTTGGAACAACAATGCATCCGGATTAACGATCCGTACCAGCTTATCATTGGTATTTTCTCCCAGGAAAGCTTTGGTGAAGGCCCGGAGCCTACGGTTGCGCAGCCGGGGCTTTTTCTGGACTGTTACAACGGCCTCCTCCAGTTCTACACCGGTGGATTTCAGGAAAAAAGTGTCTCTGACGTATCGAATATCAGCGATCTCCAGGGTGAATAATTCGTAATTGATGTGAGAGAAGACCAGCACAATGTCTTTGCTCTCGGGAAGTTCCAGTTGAAACCTTCCCAGATCATCACTGGCGGTGCCGGCGGAACTGTTGGCGAGAAAAACAAACACATCTCCAATGGGCTGGTGCGTACTTCTATCGGCCACCACGGCCGCGATCCGCTGGGCATGGTTCAGGTTTAGGCAAGATAAAAAACAAACGGTGATACAGATCAGACGGGCACCCATAATAAATCGATTGCGAATAAAGGAAGTAGAAAAGATAGCACTAAATCTGGGATATCTCAAAGAAAATCACGAGTAGTATTTTACCACATCTTTTGGGAGAGCCGGCTTACCATCTGGTTGGCTTCGGCAAATCTTAACGCATAGCAGGGATCGATTTCCAGGCCACCCCGTCCTGATACAAAATCCGGGCCTGCCCGGGGCGCTCCCGCCACTCCAGCCGGTAATCATGCCCTTCATTATGAAAGATAAAAGCGGAATCGCGATAGGAAGAGGCGCCGATGCCACGCCGCCACCACCAGTTCCCCCATTGATTAAAAGTCACCTTCAGGCCGGTGCTGTCATTTATCACGACTACGCCGTCTTC
>JAGQXH010000832.1 GCA_020436695.1 Lewinella sp.
CTGGACCCTTGGCCCCAGCCTCAACGCGGTAAACAGACTGGAGGTTATTGCCAAAAGATCCGATGGCACTCCACTCCAGGCGGCACCTCTTACCCTTACCTCAAACAGTATTGAAAACGGTGCTATTAGTTTCACCGGGACCTGGGTTATCGTTGCTCATTCGGAGATCAACTGTGTCGATCAAGAAGATGAGTCTACCCTTGCAGCCAACATCAACGGGATCATTTGCAGGTCGGAGTGCGCTTCCTCACTTGTTTGCAATAACGGCTGCGCCCGCACCTTATTTAAATTCGATGAATCCAGTGTTCGTATACATAATGAATTATACGACTATGAGGGGAACTTCATTAAAGCGGATTCTTCAGCAGCATACAATTATACCTTCAACGGGCCTAATTCATTCGTCTTAAGCAGCCAGACCGATCCCAATGATGTCTTTAATGTGAATTTTATCTATAATGATGATGAGTTGGATCTTACATCGACCGAAGCAAACCGTCCTTATAGATGTGAAGAAGAAATTTTGTTGCGCCGGTTGTGATGTATACTAAGCCTTTAGGGATCTCGATACTAAAGCTTGTTTTCTAGCCACAAAGGCTTGTATGCTTGTCCAGCTTTGGGTGTTCAACACACTTGCGGTACGGCACCAGCCCCGCCGGGCAAATCCGGCACCCAGTTGCATATTTTTGAGATCAACTAAGCTGTGGCTATTGGTGGCAAGTACCAATGTGACACCTTTATCCTGGGCTGACCGGATCCATTGCTCATCCAGGTCCATGCGTTGCGGGCTGACATTGATCTCCAGGGCCGTACCGGTCTTTGCCGCCTGATCCAGTATTTTTTCCCTTTCTTGATCCCTTTCCGGTAGCCTGAGATGAATCAAACCTAATGTTTAAATAGCTTCGATAAGATACCGATCCCCTTTTACGGTAGCAAATTCAATAGCCCCATCATCGTGTTTACTAAAATCGATCTCCTTCCCATTGCAAGATACCCGGACGGCTTTGCTTATATTGATTCGGCAGTTCTTTCCGCTCTTGGAAAGAATCTCCACAGCCGTGAGTTCTTTGTTCTGCCAGGCAAAACTCAATTCAAAACCACCTCTGGCACATACGCCCTTGAAAGAACCCTCCGGCCATTCGTCGGGCAAAGCCGGTAACAGTTCGATCATACCTTCATGCGACTGAATAAGCATTTCCGTGATGCCGGCAGTTACGCCAAAACTGCCATCCACCTGTAAGGGCGTGAAACATTTAGCAAATAGGGAAGCGTAGCACTGCTCTTTCAGATACCCTTTGAAAATGCGATTAGCGCGGTCTCCGTCGTACAAGCGGGCCCACAGGGCCATCTTCCAGCCTCTGGAAAATCCGGTGCCGCCGTCTCCGCGCTGTTCCAGCACATTTTTGACCGGATCGACCAGTTCGGGTGTACGACGGGCAGAAATAACGTTCCCGGGATACAGCCCGTATAGGTGAGAAAAATGACGGTGTTTGTCTTCCAGTTGCCCCATATCATCGGTCCATTCCTGGAGCATGCTGTCTTTGCCCACCTGAGAAGGGGGGAAACGCTTCCTGGCCTGGGCCACTTCTTCGGCAAATTCCTGATCGATATCCAGTATTTCAGTGGCCGATGCATAATAGGAAAACAGGTCCTTCAAAATTTGCATATCCATGGTAGCGCCGGCGGTGATGGTGGTGAAATAATACATGCCGGTCACCTCATCGTAAAAATATTCATAGCCCGGTCCCTTCGGCGGATTTTCCGGTGAATTGGAAGGATTGGTCACCAGCCATTGGCCATTGGGGTGTTCTACGAGAAAATCCATAAAAAATTCGATGGCGCCTTTGATGACCGGGTACACTTCGCGGAGGTAATCTTCATCCTGGGTGAAAAGATAGTGCTCATACAGGTGCGTGACCAGCCAGGCTCCACCAACGGTAAACGTGCCCCAGGTAGGTCCGTCCATAGGCGCAGCCACGCGCCAGATATCTGTATTTTGGTGGAATACCCATCCCTTTGCGCCGTAGTGCTCCCTGGCGACCTGCGCTCCCTGATCGGTCAATTCTTTGACCATGGTGATCAGGGGTTCGGCCAATTCGGGTAAATTTCCGGTCTCCACCGGCCAATAGTTCATTTCCGTATTGATGTTGGTTGTGTATTTGGAGTCCCAGGAGGGGTTCATGTCTTTATTCCAGATGCCCTGGAGATTGGCCGGTTGCGTGCCGGACCTTGACGAAGAAATAAGCAGGTACCGTCCGAAGTTATAGCATAGGGCCGCCAGTTGCGGATCGGGGGTGGTTTGAATGCTAGTCATTCGTTCGTCCGTGGGCAGGAAGGAGGATGGCGTCTCCGGTAAAGTCAGGGAAACGCGCTTGAAAAATTGCTGATAGTCATTGACGGCATCCGCTTTGACGGCTTCAAACGGGCGGCCTTCCAGCTGCTGCAAATAAGAAGCCACACGATCCCCTTGATCGGCGCTTACATCTTTGTAGTTCACGAAATTCGTTGCTGCTACGAAATAGAGCGTAACGGCATCAGCATTTCTAATGATCAGTTTCGTGTCGTCGGCTACCATAGTTCCACCTTCGGGCCGGGCCACTATTCTGGCTTCGTACCTCAGCTTGCCTTCCACCCCCAGATAATCGGCCGATTTTCCGGTGAGTTTTAGCTGATTGTCGCCCACAGCGTCCATCCGGAAATAATCCGTAGCATAATTCGAATGGGCGCTATTTCTAACCCCTCTTAGTTGAGCATCCAATGAAATACTACCCGGCTGATCGGCCGTTAGGCGGATGGCAATGGTTTGATCCGGTACGGAAGCAATGAGTTCCCGCCGGTAAGTGATACTGTCGACTGCATAAGTTACGGAGGCGATGCCCGTCTTCAGATCGAGTGATCGCCGGTATTGTACGGCCGTATCCTGGCCGGGGAAAAACAAATGCAAATTCGCCAACGCTTGATATTTCTGTTGTTCCACGGGATATCCCATCAGGTAGCGGCCGAAGAGTTTATGGGCTTTGATCGGCTTGCCGTCAAAAATGGCTTGCTGAATTTCAGGGAGCTGCTTGTATCCTCCTTTCACCACTGTGGAATATGGGCCACCGGACCAATAGGTCTCTTCATTCAATTGGATCTGCTCCTCACCGTATTTGCCGAAGATCATGGCCCCAAGTCGGCCGTTGCCGATCGGCAGAGCGTCTTCCCATTGTGCTGCCGGCTGGTCATACCACATCATCGTGGCCGGATCAATTGATGGATCGACTATGGTAGGATCACCTGCCACTTGTTGACAGCTCGTAATGACCAAAATGAAGACAAAACCGACCGATCCGGACAAGGGAGAGAATATTTTCATTGCTTACCTTTACTACAATGTCAAGTAAGTATAGTAACATAATCCACGCTCAGTCCTTCAGACAGCTCCCTCAAGGGAGCACACAAGCCCCTTAATAGGACTTGTCCTCCTCTGGAGGAGGTGCCCGATAGGGCGGAGGAGGAGATGTAATTATATTTAATTGAC
>JAGQXH010000833.1 GCA_020436695.1 Lewinella sp.
TGATCAGGTGAGCTGGGGCAAGGTAATCGCCTATTGTATGCGTAACCCACTGCTGTCCCGCAGTATGGGGCTGGTATTCGAAACCAACCTGACGCTGGAAAATAACTGGTTTGAAAAAGGCGGCTATCTGTACGTCACCCTCGGTGCTGACAGCGACTACCGGGAAGAGCTGAACAATGATCCGACTTTTGTAAAGCATTATGCTGCCAGAATACCCGTTCTGGAAGATGTCAGTGAGCGTACCCTTTTTGCACCGAACCTGTTTCCTGTCCTTTTATCCAACCCACCGGTACCTGACGGAAATTACGATACCATTTTCCAGGACGTCAGCCAGTTCGATGATGGGTTCACCAAGATCGTGCATGCCAATCAGCCGATCAGCACGGATCCGTTGCGGGAAGGCGACGGCGCGGATGAGAATCCTCCGGTCTACGACCAGGGTATCCGTTTGGGTTGGGACGATGAGCACACGCTGGTCCGTCTGAACCGGCTCATGCGGGAAAACCCGGACAGTCCCGGCAGTGGCCGTCCGATCGACGCGCCGACCGGGATACATGCCTACCGTATAGATGCGCGCCTGGAAGGAGATACTGACTGGATTTCACTGGTACGAGTACAAAGCAAAACGGATCTTTCGGTAGGAACGGAAAACCTGGGATCTTACAATGGCGAGTTGGGAGTGGAAGTACATGCCAGTCAGTTAGACGGATATACCAATACCAGCCACTTCTGGTTGCCTCATTACTTTGCTGGTTGGAACGGCAAATCTATGGTTCTACCCGACGAGGATGCCGCAGAGATCAACCAGCTGCCGTTGAGCAATTTAGGTAAAGGGAGTTCCAATTTGCAAAGACTCTACTTGCCGGATGGGTTAGGCGATCTTGGCCTTTATTATGGCAACCACTATGAATTCCGGGTGCGGTTGGCGGATCTTACCGGTGGCGGACCGGAACTCGGTGATGAACCGGAATACGAAGCGCCCTCACCGATAGCTCCCTGCCATTTCCGCCGGTATGTTGTCCCGGAAGCCTTACGCATCGCCGACCTTCCCGACATCGCGGATGTACCTTATCAACCGGCCGGAAATGCCTTACAGATCAATCGTCCACTGCTGAATTATCCGGCGGTGGTGTATACCAACAAATACGACAATGTAATTGACCGTCTTATAGCAGCCTCAAACAGTGCCCTGACCAATGGACAAAGCGGTATGGTAACCGATAGTACCGGCCTGCCGGATCCGGATGTAACCGCCGTGGAGATCATTGTAGAGATCCAAACGCAAAAAATGGATACGGTGGATTCCGTAAGTGGACGGGAGAATTTCATCCATTACTACACTACCTACCGCCAGTTTCCGGTCGACTTTGCAGAAACGCTGGAAGTTCCGGTGACGTATCAGGATGCCTTTACCCTGGATTTTTCCAATCCGGCAAACCCGGGTAAGGATATTCTGGGTATCAGTTTGCAGGATGTACACGATCAGGTAGAACTGCCTCTACCATCCGGACGGAATATCCGACTTACTTTGCGGGCGGTGGGAGAAATGGACCTGGAATATTACGGCCATGATCGAGCCCATATCGGACGTCCGATCCAGTTCCTCCTACGCGAAGAAAGTACCAATGAAGAAGATCTGTATGTGGACGATGCGCTGAGCGCCCAGATCCAGGGCATATATCTGCAACCCGATCCGGTGCCGGAATTCGACGGTCGTTTGAAAACAGTACTCTTCGGCAAGCGCGGTAAAGACAAGCCTTCCGACATGATCCAACGCTTCAGTGATCAGCTCAATGTGCAGCATAAAGGGCTGACCATATTCGGCACACCGGGACAGCGGCTGCGTTTCGGCTGTTCGCGGGCAATCCGTCACACCTTATCGCCGGAGCATTCAAGCGTCACCTTTGCCGGTAAGAACGAACTGCTCAATCACTGGCTGGTCGTGATCAGGATTGACCTGGACCGTGACTGGACCTGGGATGCGCTGGCGGATAGAGGATTTGAGGTGAGAAGAACGCTGAAATTCCAGTCGGAAGCAAATCCTCTGGAAACAGACAAGGTAGTAGGTGATATTATGCTGATGAAAACAGCCAGCCGGATAGAACTGACCAATCCCGACCGGGATCATACGACCCTCATCTTCATCGATGCTGTAGAGCCTAAACCGGCCAATGACGGCTTTCCGGATGTCCTCGAATTGAGTTACGAACTGGTACCGCATTTCCGCGATGAGAATGTTCCCAGCAGTGACAACTGGACAGCCGATATCAGTCTGCCGGTTACGACCATACCCGCTCAGGTGCCGAAAGTGGTGTCTGCCGGGGTAGCACTCTCTCCTTACGAGCATGATGATCCTTATGCCAATACTACGCCTCGCCGGAAGTATTTATGGCTGGAATTCGCCGAGCCTGTGGCCAATCCTCAGGACGCCCTGTTCTGTCGGGTGCTGGCTAATTCACCGGACCCCATTCTGGCCAAAGTGAATAAACCGGAGCTGTATATTGCACCGGAAGAACCTACGTTACCCATAGCCGATGAACTGATCCGAGTGATCTCTCCGGGGCAAAGTGATGATCTGGCCGGTATGGGAGCTATGCAACTGATGGAGAGATCTTCGGATTCCGATGTCCACTACCTGCTGCCACTGCCTCCCGGCATGGACCCGGACAGCAAAGAACTTTTCGGATTCTTCACTTATGAATTCCGTGTAGGGCACGCTACCGTATGGTCGACTGCTCAGGGACGTTACGGCCGGCCATTCCGTACCACCGGCGTGCAGCATCCGGCTCCGACCCTGTTCTGCAATGTCAATCGCGACGACGAAAAACTATACGTGAATGCTCCATACGCCAGTGCTGTCTTTAAGGGCAAGAATGTGACAGCCGATCCTCCGCGGACCGAGATCTGGTGCTTACTGTACGCGCAGGTCCATCAGGCCGACGGGCAGGAATTCCGCAATATTTTACTGGATGAACGCGCCCTGAGGCTGGTTGACCGGGATGAGATCTTTGCCGATCCTACCGTACCATTCGTTAAAGCGGTGCGCAATCAGGATCGGGTGAAAGTGGGAATTACCGGCTGGACCAATGCACAGGTGCAATTCCTGCTGCGTAGATTGGGTCTGCCGCTGGACAGCCCGCTCAGTGTACTCTGTGTAGAAATGATGCCTAGACTATCCTCATATATTCGTGATCCTCGTCCGGGTGGTGTACCCGGAGGTCCGCCTACTACTCATGTACCTTACGGTGATGATGTACCCGGCGTACCCGTGTACACGCCGGATAAGGTACAACCATTAAGTACTCAACTGGGGCATTACCGCATTTTGCGCACATCTCCCTTAACGGCCGTGCCGGCGGTATGCTGTTGTTGATGTTGTTTGTTTTGCGTAATATGATGAAACCGGCGGGGCTTGGGCCCTGCCGGTTTTTTTAAAGAGATGATATGCATATTATCATACCAATCAATTTGAATATATAATAGATTTTTTTTCATTTTGTATCTTCTTGCTT
>JAGQXH010000834.1 GCA_020436695.1 Lewinella sp.
AGGCTGCTTTCCAGTGCATATGTGCATTCCGGCTGCCGGTAGTGAGCGAAGTGATGTGCCTTGTGTTTTCCCTTTCGGGCGATAAGTGGAGCACCACAGGCAGGGCAATGGCAGTGGCAGGCGAGGCCGCGGGGTACGTCCTGTATACCAACGGGCATACCGTTTTTAGAGAGCGCGTAGGGGATCATATTTAAATATCTTCTGTTTTTCCTAAAAATAGTCAATTAATTGGTGCGTGCAAATAATGTTTTGATCTATTTTTCTACTCCTTAAATGTAATTGCAGATATCCGGTTCGCAAAACGTAGCGGCCGTTGGCGTAGTAGGAAAAGTGAATAGTCCGGTGGTAACAAATGGATTGGAGTCTTATTAGTGGCGTACTTTATATTTCAAGATCAGATTTTTGCCAAATATCATTTTATGTAAAATTCAAATAGCGGTCTCTTCATTTTTAAAGACCTGCCGGTACCTATTTTTGTATGCGTAACCGCTTGACAATCTGTGATATTTTTACAAAATCCTGATGATCAGAAATTTGATTTTTCTTTTGATTATCAGACACAAAAGCCTATTTTTGCGCTGGTTTTAGAAAAGCGGCGCTTCTGGTCGCTTAGCCGACGGTCGTAAGTTAGTCACACATAATGATTTGTGCTGATTTTTGACTTTCCGGCTCAACGACTTCAAAGACTATTAAAAATTCATATCAGTATGGCAAATATTGGTCAGGTAAAACAGGTGATCGGCCCTGTTGTTGACGTAAGCTTTTCGGCGGAAGGATCTGTTCTGCCCGAAATTTTCAATGCGCTTGAAATTACTCGCCCCAACGGTGATAAATTGATATTGGAGGTGCAACAGCACCTGGGAGAAGATAGTGTTCGGGCAATTGCTATGGATTCTACCGACGGATTGACCCGCGGTACTAAAGCAGTAGATACCGGCCAGGCGATCGCCATGCCGACCGGAGAGGCGATTAAAGGCCGTTTGTTCAACGTAGTGGGTGAGGCTATCGACGGTATGCCGAATGTACCGAAAGGAGAAAATGCGCGGCCGATCCACGCTAAACCACCTACCTACGAAGACCTGTCAACCGAAAAGGAAGTACTGTACACCGGTATTAAAGTAATTGACCTGATCGAGCCTTATATGAAAGGTGGTAAGATCGGTTTGTTCGGTGGTGCAGGGGTAGGTAAGACCGTACTGATCCAGGAACTGATCAATAACATTGCAAAAGGATACGACGGTATTTCCGTGTTCGCCGGTGTAGGCGAACGTACCCGTGAGGGTAACGACCTGATGCGGGAGATGCTTGAAGCCGGTATTATCAAGTACGGCAAGGATTTCATGCACTCCATGGAAGAAGGTGGCTGGGACCTGAGCAAAGTGGATGAGAAAGACCTGAAGGAATCCAAAGCTACTTTCGTGTTCGGTCAGATGAACGAACCTCCGGGAGCACGTGCCCGGGTGGCCCTGTCCGGACTGACCATTGCCGAATACTACCGCGACGGTGATCTGAGCGATCCGACCGGCGGTCGTGATATCCTCTTCTTCATCGATAACATCTTCCGTTTTACACAGGCCGGTTCCGAAGTATCGGCGCTGTTGGGCCGGATGCCTTCAGCGGTAGGTTATCAGCCGACCCTGGCTACCGAGATGGGTCTGATGCAGGAGCGGATCACTTCTACCAAGCGCGGTTCCATTACCTCTGTGCAGGCGGTATACGTACCTGCGGATGACTTGACCGACCCGGCTCCGGCAACTACCTTTGCTCACCTGGATGCCACTACGGTATTGAGTCGTAAGATCGCTTCTCTGGGTATCTACCCGGCTGTGGACCCGCTGGATTCTACCAGCCGTATCCTTGATCCTGCCATTATCGGTGATCAGCACTACAATACGGCCCAGCGGGTGAAGAACATCCTGCAGCGCTACAACGAATTGCAGGATATCATCGCCATCCTCGGTATGGAAGAATTGTCTGACGAAGACAAGCAGGTGGTATACCGTGCTCGTAAGGTACAGCGTTTCCTTTCCCAGCCGTTCCACGTAGCTGAGCAGTTCACCGGTCTTCAGGGGGTTCTGGTACCGATCGAAGAGACCATCCGTGGTTTCAACATGATCATGGACGGAGAAGTGGATGAATATCCGGAAGCTGCTTTCAACCTGAAAGGGAACATCGATGATGCCATCGAGGCCGGTAAGAAAATGCTGGCGGAATCTGCTGAAGCATAATTAGTCAACAGTCATCAGCAGCAATTGGTCCGGCCAATTGATCGCTGACAACTCGAATAAAAGATTATGACCATTACTGTTCTAACTCCGGATCGTCAGATTTTCAAAGGAGAGATCACATCGGTAAAAGTACCCGGTACCCTGGGCGAATTTCAGGTCTTGAAAAATCACGCCCCGATCGTTTCTTCTCTGGAACCCGGAAAGGTGACGCTGGTAACTGCTGATGGTGAACACCGCATCTTCAATGAAGAGATCGGTGCTCTGGAAACGGTAATTGATCCAGGCAAAAAAGTGACTTTCCAGATCGGCGGTGGATTTGTCGAAGTATTGAACAATGAAGTTTCTCTGCTGGTACGTGGCGTGAAGGCGCTGGCGAAAGTATAAATCCAGCAGGAGATCATACATAAAAGCTCCCGGATCTTTCAATAGGAAAGGTTCGGGAGCTTTTTATTTTGTGAGATGAATTCACCCAAAGGCTAAATTCCAATAGTTTTTCAGTTGGACTTCTTCACGTACTTCGTCAGGATCACGATCTGTTGTCCTTCCACTTTCCCTTCGATCTGCTCCGGATTATCCGGTACCAGTCGGATGCGGCGTACAGCAGTGCCGCGTTTGGCAGTGAAGTTGGCTCCTTTTACATTGAGATCCTGGATGAGCGAAACGGTGTCTCCGCTTTGCAGCACATTCCCGTTGCTATCCAGATGAATGATGGCTGCATCGCCCTTATTTTTTGCCCAGTCCATAGTCGCCTCATCCATATAGATCATATTTAGCAAATCCTGGGCCCAGTTCGTTTCATTTAACTGCTTTAACACGCGATACGCCATTACCTGTACTGCCGGCACCGTAGACCATATACTTTCATTTAGGCAATGCCAGTGATTAGGATCGATACTGTCCGGATCATCGATCTGATCAAGACAGGTAGCGCAAAGCACGATCTGTTCGTCGGGACTTTCGCCGGAACGGGGCGGTACAGTATAGGTATTCAGCTGCTCTGTGGCGGCACAGAGTTCGCATTTGGAATCGGAGCGTGTTAGCAATTCGGTAGATACTGACATTGGCTATAAATTGATATGGCGTTAATTTTCGGGCGAAAATAGGGATAAATTTAGGAGGAATCCTCTGACATCGGCATCTTTTGCCCAAAGCGACAAGTATGTACGCTGTAAGAAACCATAAGACTTATGACTCACCGACTTACGACTACTAATACTGCTCAGCAATACTCCGGAACATATTCTGCCAGCTACTGCCCATCTGCTTGCCGTAATTTT
>JAGQXH010000835.1 GCA_020436695.1 Lewinella sp.
GGATACGCACCTACGCCGATTACCGGAATATGCTGGCCAATAATGACATCCGGGCAGTGATCGTTTGTACACACAGCGGTAATCACATGGAGCCGGTTATTGCTGCCGCCGAGGCCGGAAAACACATACTGGTGGAAAAACCGCTGGAAGTAAGTCTGGAACGGGCAGATCGTATGATCGAGGCTTGCGATAAGGCCGGTGTAAAATTCGGTTGTGTCTTTCAAAATCGCTTTACGCCGGATTTCCAGTTGCTGCAAAAAGCAGTAGCTGCCGGTGCATTAGGTAAATTGACCCTGGGTAATGCCTATATCAAATGGTATCGTTCTCCAGAGTATTATTCGAGCAGTTCCTGGAAAGGGACACTTACTGGTGACGGTGGAGCAGCACTGATCAACCAGGGCATTCACACCATCGATCTGTTGTTGGCCGTAATGGGTGAAGCGGAAAGTGTATTCGGAAAGGTGAAAACGGTGGCACATCAGATCGAAGGAGAGGATCTGGGTGTGGCGTTGATCAGTTTTAAAAATGGAGCATTAGGCACTGTAGAGGGAAGCACCGCTATAGTACCGGGTTATCCCGAACGCCTGGAAGTTTACGGTTCAAAAGGAAGCATCATACTGGAAGGTGGTAAAGTATTGGTATGGGATGTTCCGGATATGGAAGGCCCTGCCTCGGCTGCAGCAGAAGAAAAAGCAACCGGTGCCGCCGATCCTATGGCCATCGGGCATCAATTGCATAAGATACAGATCGCCGATTTTCTGGAAGCCATACGCGAAAATCGACCGCCGGCCGTCACGGGGTGGGAAGGACGCCGCGCGCTGGCTTTGATACAAAAGATCTATGAGTCGTCGCGGAAAGGGAAAGAGGTAAAGCTTTGAAACCTGAAGAAGAAAATGGAATTTTCGACAATACTAAAGGGCTGGAAAAACAGCTTTCTATTATACGAGAAAACGTTACCGGTTGCCGGTTAATCAGTTGACAAACCGGCAACCGGCAACAAGTTGATTATCATGATCTGAAGGAAATCACGCCTCTGACACGTACTTTTTCTCTGAAAATTTGGCACAGCTTCATGTTTTTAAATCCCCAAGATCTCCAAAGCCGCCTCCGGCAGTCGTGCTTTGGTAGCTGCCTGAATATAGCGTTTCTGGTCCACCTGCTGTGGTTGATCTATCCGGCAGAAATAACTGTGGATTGCACGCCGGTACTGATCTGTACTATTATTGGTGCCTCCGTGCCAGGTATGTGAATTGAAAATGAAGACCGATCCGGCAGGTGCTTCGATTAATACCTCATCCGGGTGAGTAGCCCAGGGATCTTCCAGTGCATCCTGTGGTAATTGTCCATTGAGTTGCGTGCCGGGCACGACCCGGGTTGCACCGTTGGCCCGCGAGAAATCGTCGAGTAACCAGATCGAATTACAGACCTTATAATCGTTGACTTCTACTGCCTCGTGCCAGTCGGCGTGCAATTTTTGCAGGCCTTTCCCCGGTTTGGCCGCCCGGTAATTCAGAGAGGATAATTTGAATTCCTGCCCAAGGACATGGGCCATGGCAGCCAATACCTTGGGATGTGTATAGAAAATGTCGAATTCTGATCCTTTATTTACCAGATCGGCCAGACGATCGGCCCCTTCCTCTTTGGGGTGGCGGATATAAGGTGAATCCAACAGTTCTGCTCCGGCTGCTTCTCCCTCCTGTTGTAGCAGGAAAGAGATTCGATTGCGGATAAGCTCCAGTTGTTCATCAGATAACAGTTGTCCGAGATTCAGATAGCCGTTCTGATCGAGAAAATTTTTTTCTTCCAGTGTTAAGGTGGTTTGGGCTACACCCAGTTTTGTAAGATTCGGATTCATAGGTCCAGATTTTTGAGTGTATGTATAAGACGAAGATGGTTGGATATTGCCTGACAATTATTGATATTTCATTGCAATGGATAATGGAATTCCCAAATATTAATAAATTGGTAATTCGTCCATGAAAAGCCCCTATTCCCATTAAAATCCTACGAAGATGATCAGAAAAGCCCTGCAACACGGCGATATTGAAGAAGCCCAGGATATGCTACATGAATTCTTTAGATTCATCGAAGACAGTAAAAATGAGTTGTTGATCCAGACCGGTCGGGTTAACCGACTCAAAAAGGAAGATGCTTTTGCCATTTTATCACAAGAGGAAAAGACCCGGGAGGAGAACAAGATCAGTATTGCCACGCTCTATTGCTGCCACGAGATCGAAAAACAGCTGATCAATTATTTTCCTACGGTCAATTTCAAGGTGTCATCAGAATCACTTGCCGATCAGCTGGTGTTCAATCTGATGGATAAATACGAACAGATCACAGAAATGAATCGTGGTGGTTCTGCGGTATTTTTTAAAGGGAAGGAGGTGTATACTGGTCGCAATATCATTATCCGGGTGTACCGGGACCTGCATATGGGCGATGGCAGTGGTAAAATCAGCGATCCGAGGCTGGCCCGGGCCCTGAACCTCAAACACCGCAATGTGATCAAGGTACTGGGCTCTGACCTGAAAAATTATCCCCGGCATCTCGTATTGGAATATATAGACGGGATATCACTTGACCATTTGATCGGCCACTTGCCGTTCACCTTGCACCGGTCGCATAAGATCATCACGCAGTTGTGTCAGGCCCTTTATCACTTGCATATCAACGGTATTATTCACCGGAATATTAAGCCCGATAAAGTATTGATCGACAATGAACTGGAACCGGTTATTTCTCCTTTTGAAATACTGAGCTCCTCGCAAAACCACGAACCGAATAGTGCCAATTCGCAAAATTTGTTGTACGCTGCACCGGAACTACTGACGGGAGCACTGGAAACACCCGACTACAAAAGCGACCAATTCGCCATGGGATTGCTTGCTTACGAGCTTATTGCGGGCCGTCCGCTTTTTTGCGATACCGGCAAAGGAGAATCCCGCAGTAATATCCAGGCGATCTTTGAGAAACGCCAGCGCTTCCTTCAGGTAAAGAGCTACCGAAAAGCTGCTTTGGCCGGGCTTAATGTGCCACGGAAAATGGAGCAGATCATTGCCAGAATGTTATCCGAAAAGCCCGAAGATCGCTACGAAAGCATGAAGGAAGTACTGGCTGATCTGGCGCTGGTCCATATTCCGGCTGATGCAGTGACGGAGGTGGCCATGTCCAGTTATGAGCGGTGTTGTATCGCCAATCCGCACTTTACGCAGTCTTTTTATGAGCACTTATTTGATAAGTCTCCCGATAAGCATGAGATCACGCCGTTTTTTGAGAAACAGAAACCATCTGAAGTGGTCAATCGGCGCGAAAAAATGTTACGGGTGGCCATCGAGCTTTTGATCCGGGCGAGAAAGGAACCGGAAAAGCTGGTTTCGGTACTCCATCTTCAATCCCATGGCGGCGTTCCGGCTCGTCTGTATCAATCTTTCATCGAGAGCCTCCTGGATACCGTAGCGGATAACGACTATCTTTGGCAACGCTATGAGGACCAGCAAAATG
>JAGQXH010000836.1 GCA_020436695.1 Lewinella sp.
CGGAATACATCATACCACTCGATACCTTTTTATTGCCCGGATGATCCAGGTAATACAGCTCTTTTACCGGGCGCAACGGACGATTGAACCACAAGGGCCGACGCAGGCCGTCTGGTCCGGGGGCCGGACGGGTCATCTTCAGCCACTCTTTGTAATTCTCGAATGACTTATTGGTATCCACAAACAGATCACCGTATTGATCTCCGGGTTGCGGACGCTCTATCCGTACCCGCTGGTGCCAGCAATGCATACCGCTGATCGGATCCGGGTGCACCGCATGGGTAATGTTCTGGTGTACCCCACCATCCGTCCAGAAGATCCGCTTACTATCGGCATCACTACTATCAAAAGGACGAATACCGGAAACGGTCTGCATTTTATAGCCGCCCTTTCCATCAGCATTAATCGTGACGGTATTGGTTGCCCATCGGTTACCGGCATCCTGCTTACGGCGCCAGCGCCCCAGGTGGTGAGAACAGGCGATCACTCCCGGCTTCATACCCTGCGTTACCCATACTTTATCGACAAAGTAACCGATATCCGTATTGAGGCGTACCAGATCTCCGGTTTTAAAGCCCCATCGTTTGGCATCATCCGGATGCATCCAGACGGGGTTACGGTTGGAGATCTCGGTCAGCCACTTGGCATTACCTGAACGAGAGTGGATCAACGTGGGCAAACGGAAAGTGGGTACCAAGACGTATTCGCCTTTCTCCTTGTCCAGGTTCTCCGGATGAATATGGCTCTTAATATACGTAGGTGTAGCGTATTCCGGCCAGCCCCAATCAACCATCGTCTGTGAGTAGAACTCATTCTTCCGGGATGGGGTCGGGAAACCGACTCTCGGCTCTCCATTGATCATAACGCCAATGGGGCTGCCGTTTTTCGTGATGACATTGGTGCCCTCTTCTACCACAGCGCCTTGCATATCGGCATCGGTCAACGACTTGAGGTGCTTCTGGTAGACATGTTTTTCTACTTCAAAAGCACCGTATTTTCGCATGTATTCCAGTTCCGTCAGCCCCTCTTTTTTGGCGGCTTCCGGCAGGCCTTTCGTATGTTCAAAGATGTACTGATAGTACTCGTCGATGTTGATCTTTTCCCCTTTGCGGTAAGGCGATTCAAAATGCTTGCGAACGCCCAGTTCTCCGGTCGGGTCGATCCGCCAGCTGAGTTCTATCCAGAATTCATCTTCTTCCCATACTTCACCCGGGTTGGTCTCGTAGGTGAATTCAGTTATTTTACCCGCCCGACGGGCTGCTTCCCGCAACACCGGCTGCCGGAATCCGATCCAGGTACCGGCGTGGGTAGCGTAGCTGGTCAGGTCGTGCCGCTCGGCGGAGTGCCCCATTGGGATCACGTAGTCGGCAAAGAAGGCCGTTTCGTTCCAGGTGGGGGTCATGGCAATGTGCAGGCCTACCTTTTCTTTATCCGTCAGCGCCTCCATCCAAGTAAAGCCGTCCGGATAAGTCCATACCGGGTTGAATACCCGGGTGAAATAAACATCCAGTTTACCCCGTCCTTCTTTCAGGAAGTGCGGCAGCAGGAAGCTCATTTCAAAAAATGCCAGCGGATATTCATCCGGGAAGTGCAATTCATTCCAGAAACGCTGAGCCGGCGGCACGTCAAAGAACTTAGGTGAAAATTTGTTCCAGCTGTTCGGAGAAGTCCCCCCTTTAGTACCTACACTACCCGTAAGTACCGTCAGGAAGTGCAGACAGCGGGATACGGCCCAGCCGCCCAGGTTACCGCTGGCGGCGCTGCGCCAGTTGTGTGAAGCAAAATGCGTACCGGCATCACCAATCAAACGTGCCACCTCTATAATACGATCGGCAGGAACTCCGGTTTCCTGTTCGGCGAAAGCCGGAGTATATTCGGCATATTCCTCCCGCATCTTAAGGATGTAGTTCTCGAAAGTAATCTCCACTCCGGGATGTTTTGCCTGAAGATAAGCCTCCCAGTTGGTCCATTCCCGCAGGAATTTTTCATTGTACAATCCCTCATCCAGGATCACTTTAGCCATTGCCAGCAAGGCTGCTGCTTCCGAGCCCGGATATGTAGGCAACCAGAAATCGGACATACTGGCGGTATTGGAAAGACGAGGATCCATGGTCACCAATTTGGCACCTTTCATCTTCGCTTCAATAATGCGCTGGGCGTGCGGGTTGAAATAGTGCCCGCTTTCCAGGTGAGCCGAGATCAGCAGGATCACTTTAGCATTGGTGTGATCCGGTGAAGGCCGGTCGTATCCATACCAGATATTGTAACCGAAACGTGCACCGGAAGAGCAGATATTAGTGTGGCTGTTGTGGCCGTCAACACCCCATCCCTGGATCACCCGGTTAGCGTAATTCGCGTGCCCGGGGCGTCCCACGTGATAGGCGATCTCATTGTTCCGCTCCTCCTGAATGGCTTTGCGCATCCGGGCCGAAATATCGTCGAGTACTTCTTCCCAGGAAACGCGCTCCCATTTACCTTCACCCCGCTCTCCTACCCGCTTCAACGGATAAAGGATACGATCCGGGTCCGTGATCTGGTTGATCGTGGCCGGCCCTTTGGCACAGTTGCGCCCCCGGCTTCCAGGATGATAGGGATTGCCTTCTAATTTGCGGATCTTTCCGCTTTCTTTATCCACGTAGGCCGTCAAACCACAGGCACTTTCGCAGTTGAAGCAGATCGTTGGGACGATCGTATAGTGCTTCTTCTCCCGCTTGGGGTGGGCCTTGGCTTCATACTCTACCCAATCGTCCCACTGTTCAATCGGCGGATATTGGGTTTGAGTGCCCTCTGGTGTCAGACGTTCAATGTCCGGATCGCGATCCTTGTGCAGATCCGGGATGATTTTAAGTTTCTCGGCGATACGCTCTATGAAGGTGTGTTTGCGTGTCATTATCTTTATTTGGAGTCGTAAGTCTGTTAGTCGTAAGTCATTAGTCCTTTAAGATTAGACTTACGGCTTTCGACTGACTGACTTTCGACTTACGTTAACGGAATTCTTTGCGGAGCTTCTACCCAGATGTGCTCCGTGAAATAAATGCCCAACAGGACAGCTACGCCGGCCATGGCCATCATCGCCGGATTGCCGTTGGAAATAGCTAACAGTATCACCGGCAATATATTGCCTACCAGCAATACACCTCCGTAGAACAGTTTGGAATAGCGTCCTTTAGTGATCATACTGACCGTACGCTTGGCGTCTACCGTCGGATGCGTAGTGGTCAGTTCGAAAAGAAGCACCAGCAGGTTAAAACCGATAGCTCCGTAAAGCATATATTTCAGGTAAGTCATCCAGTCGTTCCCGGTTTCTGTGAAAAGGGCAACGATGGTAAAAGCAGCCGCACCCGCCATCAGACTGTGTACCAGCATGTGCAGTGCCAGCGTCGGGCTTTGCCAGAAATCCCGGCCTTTAGCCTGTGCGAACAGGAAGGCAGTATAAACGGCAACCACCACTGCGGTCAGCGCGGTAAGGCCACCTAGAATTGGCTTA
>JAGQXH010000837.1 GCA_020436695.1 Lewinella sp.
CCTGACGAGCATGGATACTGAAGAATCGATCCGTGCCAACCCACTGGATGGTGTCGTATTATTAACCGGTTGCGATAAAACCACTCCTTCTACCGTAATGGGCGCCTGCAGTGTCAACCTTCCAACCATCGTAGTCCCCGGCGGGCCCATGCTCAACGGCCGTTTCCGGGATGAGACCATCGGTTCCGGTACTTTTGTATGGCGGATTAAAGAAAACAAGCACCATAAAGTATATTCGGATGAAGATCTTACGGAAGCTGAGATCTGTTCCGCCCGCAGTGCCGGCCACTGCATGACGATGGGCACGGCATCAACTATGGCCTGTATGGTGGAATCGCTCGGCCTGACCCTTCCCGGAGCAGCTGCTATCCCGGCCGTAGATTCCCGCAAACGAACACTGGCCCGGCTGTCCGGCCGGCGCATCGTCGAAATGGTCAAAGAAGACCTTAAGCCCTCCGATATTCTCACCCGTGAGGCCTTCGAAAATGCCATTGTTGTGAATGCAGGTATCGGAGGTTCCACCAATTTCGTGCTGCACCTCCTTGCCATCGCCGGACGGGTTGGCGTGCCGCTCGAACTGGAGGATTTTGATCGCCTGGGCAGCCGTATCCCCCTGTTGCTGAACCTCATGCCTTCCGGCAAATACCTGATGGAAGACTTTTTCTACGCAGGTGGCCTGCCGGTGATCATCAACGAGCTCAAAGCGTATCTTCATAACGACTGTATTACGGTCAACGGGCAAAGCATCGGAGATAATAATGCCAAAGCCGTGTGCTACGACAACAAAGTGATCACTGCGATGGATCAGCCGCTGAAAGCGGAGGCCGGCATTGCCATTCTTCGCGGTAATCTCTGCGAGCAGGGTGCCGTGATCAAACCTTCCGCCGCTACTGAAAAGCTACTGACGCACCGGGGTAAAGCAGTGGTATTTTCCAGCGTGGAAGATTATCACCAACGCATTGATGATCCGGAGCTTGACGTCGATGCCGATTCCATTCTGGTGCTGCAGGGAGCCGGCCCAAAAGGTTATCCGGGAATGCCCGAAGTCGGTAATATGGAATTGCCGCGAAAGATCATCGATCAGGGCATCACGGATATGGTCCGAATCTCGGATGGCAGGATGAGTGGTACAGCCTTCGGGGCCGTGGTATTACATGTGGCTCCTGAGTCTGCCATTGGCGGCACACTGGCATTGGTTAAAGATGGAGACTACATCGAATTGGATGTACCGAATCGTCGACTTCATCTGGATATCACCGAGGAAGAAATGACGCGCCGTCGCGCCGAATGGACGCCACCGCCGCCTCATCAGGAGCGTGGATATGTGAGCCTATACGTACAGCATGTACAGCAGGCTGACCGGGGTGTGGACCTGGATTTTCTCGTGGGAGGTTCCGGGTCTTATGTCCCCAAAGACAATCATTAATTGATCCTGTGATATTGAGATGTTGCAATACTTTGAGGCCATTCAAGGTGGGTGAAAGCTCCGCTGTAGCGGTGGCACTCATGTATCGCACTTTCAAGGCTTAATTGCAGGTTTAGTATTATCACTATTTACAGGATAAAAAATCAAAATTGCCAGGATTTCACCCTCGCGCGCCCTAACCCTGAAGGGAAATCCGCCCGCGGGCTGGGTCCTTTAGGAATTAAAGGCGCGGGTTAGCCATTAAGAAAAGTTTTGTCCTGTACATAGGTATTACCAAATAAAAAATGAAAATATACCGTATTCATTCTGGCATTCTTCTGGAAAAGGATGGCCAGTACCGCATTCATCATGCCGATTGGGATGAGTTTGTCAATGATGATCAACTCTTTCAAAAGTGCAACGAGCTTTTCCCAACGCTACCTGTTTACGAAGATTCGATCAATGGCCATGTGTTGGCACCGATCGGCAATCAGGAAGTATGGGCATCCGGTGTCACCTATTTTCAGAGTAAGATCGGCAGAGAGGAAGAAGCCAAGGCTGCAGGTGGTAGTGATTTCTACGCCCGGGTATACGTCGCCGAAAGACCGGAACTGTTCTTTAAAGCCACGGCCGCGCGGGTAGTCGGCCATGGCGCCAACATCCGCATCCGGAAAGACTCCGTCTGGGATGTTCCGGAACCCGAACTCACGCTATTGGTTACTTCCAATGGTAAGATCGTCGGCTATACGGTCGGCGACGATGTCAGTTCCCGGAGCATAGAAGGGGAAAACCCACTGTATTTACCGCAAGCCAAAACCTATGACGCCAGTGCGGCTTTGGGGCCGTGCATCCTGGTAAGTGAATCTTCGCTCCCCACAAGCACCCAGATCCGCCTGGAGATCAAACGCGACGGCAGTCTGGTGTTCACCGGCCAGACAGATCTCGCACAACTGAAGCGAAAACCACAGGATCTGGTAGATTTCCTTTGCCGGGAGACCAGTTTCCCTTACGGCGTCTTCCTGATGACGGGAACGGGCATTGTGCCGGGGAGTGATTTCACCCTGAATGTAGGTGACGAAGTGAGCATTGAGATCGATGGCATCGGCAGGCTGACTAACATTGTGGAACAGAAATAAAAGGTATTGAGAGTCATTGTAATTGGAGGTGGAGCAGCCGGTTTTTTTGCTGCTGTCCGTTGTGCTGAATTGTACCAGGAAATTGAAGTGCTCATTCTGGAAAGAGGCAAGGAAGCATTGGGTAAAGTCCGCATATCCGGTGGAGGTCGCTGTAATGTGACACATGCGTGCTGGACAGCGCGTGAACTTGTCAAACACTATCCGCGTGGAAGCCGGGAACTGCTGGGGCCTTTCAACCGGTTTGCCTGTGGTGATACGGTAGACTGGTTTGACCAGCGTGGCGTGGAGACGAAGATAGAAGAGGATGGCCGTATGTTCCCGGTCACCGACAATTCTCAAACGATAGTAGACTGCCTGCTGGACAGTGCAAAAAAAGCCGGCGTTATTATTCATTATCAGACCAGAGTGGATCATATTGAGCCACCTACAGAAACCGGTGGTGCCTGGACCGTAACCACCTCAAAAGGTAATTTCCGGGCAGATCGTCTCCTCTTGGCTACCGGTAGTAATCCGCGTATCTGGGATGCGCTGAAAGCACTGGGCCACCATATCGTTCCGCCGGTACCGTCCCTGTTTACTTTCAATATCAAAGATGAACGCATCAGTGATCTGCCGGGAATTTCCGTACCACTGGCCGAGTTAAAAATACCCGCCTTCAAGCTGGAGGCATCGGGCCCGCTACTCATTACCCATTGGGGGTTGAGCGGGCCCGGCGTATTGCGCCTTTCGGCCTGGGGTGCACGGGAATTGGCAGAAGTTGATCATCATTTCACCCTACAGGTAAACTGGCTTTGTCAAACTTACGATCAAACCAGAACGGATCTGTTGGAGATCAAGGAAGAGCATATTCATAAGGTCATAGCCACCCGCTCGCCGCAAAGCATTCCCCTTCCCAATCGGCTGTGGCAAAAATTCGTTTTCTCCGCCGGTATATCCCCGGAA
>JAGQXH010000838.1 GCA_020436695.1 Lewinella sp.
CTTATTCAAATTTTTTTTATTATTATCGAACACGATTTCCAAACCCGGTGTTTAGATAATAGTTTCTTGTTGAGTAGGGCCTCCGCTGCCACCGCAGCTTACCTACAACCAAAATTTTATTTATAATACAGTTATTTTCGATGATCCATCCCAAAATGTATTGGTTAAAGGTATCATCTGTGACCTGTATTTGAACATCCTAAAATCAATTCTATCGGATAGACTTTGTACACCTATTGTTGGAGATTTTCTAATCAAAAATTCGGAAGCATGAAGAACTTACAGATGACTGCTGCGAACAATAAGGTGAACAAAGCAACTCTTAAAAATGAATTGAGACCTTTCTGCGCCTGCCGAAAGGAAGACGGGGCCCAATTCCAATGTACCCATAATACTGCTTGTACCTACTGGCGTCAACTTAAAGAACGTACTGCTGAGAATAGTTGGTTGGACCGCTTTTTACGGGCTTTCGTAGCTACCCGCGTTCAGGGCCGTGTACTTACAGAAGCTTCCCTGGAGAACACTTACTACCAAAGCGTGATGTTTATGCCATACGAAGGAAAAAGCATTATGCGCGACCTGAAAAACCTGATCTATTCCCTGCAGGAAAAGTACAGCCATCCGATGGCTCTCTACATTGAGGGATACAAATTCCGGGAAATTGCCGAAATTCTCGAGATCTCTTTCGTATCCGTATTAATGCGGATCGCCTACGCTCGCCGCGAGCTGTTAAACCTCATTAAGAATAATTCCATCCTTCGCATCAAAATGAGTCCTGCTGACCAGAAAGGTCAGTAGGACCAGACTATTCCATTTTTCCGCATTAGGTGCGGAGAATGTCTAGTATACATATCGCAATCCCAAGTTTCTTATTGGTAGATGAAGTGGGGCAATCCGTGCATTTCGGATTGCCTCTATTTTTTCGAACAACGGAATGAGTGCCTCTGTTCCAAAAGGAAAAAGCAGTTGCATATATGGAGCAGATCTTACCTGTGGCGTCTCTTACGGTGATGATCTCCAACTCGTCCGGGATGTAGCTCTTAGAGCCATCGAGGAAGCAGTTGATTACAATAAGGAAAAGCCTGTGGAACTCTTCTATACGGAATTCGGTAACAGTTCCATCAACTTCACCTTACGGTTCTGGTTGAATAACACGGCCCAGAAAGCCTATCTACAAGCCCAAAGTGAAGCGATCATGGCCCTGAAAAAGGCATTTGATGAAAACGACATTACCATACCCTTCCCGATCCGCACCCTGGATTTTGGAATAAAGGGAAGCGAAAATCTGAAGAAAATGTTATCCGGGGAAGAAAAGGCCGAACAAAAATGAGGGCAAAAAAAAAGTCCCAACAAAGTTGGGACTGGAATAAACAAACACTATGAACAACACTTAGATCTTTAGTTAAGGAGAAACTAATTTTTCCTTAGGTTGGATGTAGCTTTGTTGAAGTTTAAAAAAACCCCCGCATAAAACGGGGGTGTAATAAAACTATGAACAAACACTCACCCAATTATTATCTTGATTTCAAAAGAAACTTTTATCTTAAGTAAAAAATGGAAATAATCGCTTCGGTAGTAAAGGGGGGAGGTAATTTTCCGATTAAATTATATCCACTGGACGATTATCCGTTGGAAAGCATTTTGTGCTTTTGAATAACTACAATACAAAGGAACATTATTGGCCTTATTGTTTCTAACTTATTTTATTCAATTTGTGACATGGTAAATCATAGTAAATATACTAAATTAAATTAGGGGCAGCTTAAAATAAATACAATTAACTGAAAATCAATTCATTAACAACAAAAGCAAAAAACAACTACTAAAAACACGCAACTTCGGACTGGTTAAGCTGCAACACTGTGACATAATACGTATTTTGTTTATAATCAAATATTTGTATACGAAAAAAAAAGGGCCTCCTGGAGACCCTTTTCAAAAAAAAAGCAATTTATTTTTCAAATAAACTTTATACGATTGAATGATCTGCCTTTTTTGTTCCGCTTCTCCCGATGGTCCGATAAATGCCCCGCTTCATTGCAAATGCCAGCCAGTACATAACCGGAACGACCACCAGCGTCAGGAAAGTAGCGAAGGTCAGACCGTAGATAACCGTCCAGGCCATGGGGCCCCAGATGGCAGTATTGTCTCCTCCAATGAAAATGTGGGGATCCAATTCCGAGATCAGCGTGAAGAAATTAAAGTTGAAACCAATCGCCAGCGGGATCAACCCAAGTACCGTGGTAATAGCTGTCAGCAATACCGGACGTAAACGAATAGCCCCCGCCTTGGCAATGGCATCTTTTACATCCTCGGTCGACAGATCTCTTTCATTTTCTACTTCCCGCAGCTCCACTTTTCGTTTCAGCATCAGGTTGATGTAGTCGATCAGTACAATGGCATTGTTCACGACTACCCCGGCCAGAGAAATAATCCCTACACCGGTAAACACCACCGAAATGTCCCGGTTAGTGATCACATAGCCCAAAAAGACGCCGATCGTACTGAAGAGCACGGAAAGGATGATGATAAACGGCGAAGAGATAGAATTAAATTGTGCCACAATAATGATGAAGATCGAGAACAGTGCCACCAGGAAAGCCACATTGAGGTAGGCCGTATCTTCCGATTGTTGTTGTTGCTGGCCTGTGAATTCATAGGAAAATCCTTCCGGTAGCGGATAGAGTTTCATGTAATTATCCATCTGAGCGATGATCTCGTTGGCATTATATCCCTCGATGACATTGGAATAAATAGTGACCACACGGTCCAGATTTTTCCGTTTAATGGAGCTGTAAGTAGAAGTATAATCGATGTCCGCCACGGCTGAGATCGGCACCTGCACGATGCGCCCGTTGGCCGGATTGCGGAAGGTGACTTTCTGATTGAGCAGATAATCTACATTATAGCGGTATTTATCCTCCAGACGCACAACAATGGGGTGCTCATCTTCGCCATCCTTAAATTTGGATACTTCCCGGCCAAATACGGCAGTACGGATGGCCGAAGCGATACTGGATGTAGACACCTCATACCGGCGGGAAGCATCCCGGTTGATGTTAATGATCATTTCCGGTTTTCCGATCTTTACATCCGACTGCAGTTCCTCAATACCCGGTATGTTCTTGCTGTTGATGTAGCTGATCACCTCATCCGACATCGTCACGAGTCGGTCAATATCCTCACCCTGTATTTCCAGGTTGATGGGTTTACCTGTCGCCGGTCCATCGGCATTCTTATCCACGGAGATCGTTACCCCCGGATAACCTTTTACCGCTTCCCGTATCTTATCCATCACTTCGAAGGTAGAGATACCGTGCCGTTCTTCGGTGGGTACGAAAGAAACCGTCAGGCGGGCCTTATGGGGGCTCACGCCCGGTTCAGGAGGTCCGTTGGGATCAGAAGTATTTTCACCGATCTGAGATAAGACGGCCTCTACAATATCTGAATAAGGGGCTACTGCATCCTGTACTTTAACT
>JAGQXH010000839.1 GCA_020436695.1 Lewinella sp.
TGGGTGGCTATTATGCTTCCGTAACCTATATGGATGTGCAGGTAGGAAAGGTACTGGATGCTCTGGAGGAAGCCGGACTGGAAGACCGGACCATCATCGTTTTTACCAGCGATCATGGTTATCATCTGGGAGAGCATGATTTTTGGGCCAAGGTCAGTCTGCTGGATGAATCTTCTGGGGTGCCGCTGATCATTAGTGTACCGGGCAAAAAGCCAGCAGTTTGTAATTCTCTGGTCGAACTCCTGGACTTATATCCGACACTGGCCTCACTAAGTGGACTGGAGATTCCGGAGCATGTACAGGGGAAAGATATTTCCAAATTACTGGATGATCCTACTGAGCAAGTCCGTGAAGCGGCCTTTAGTGTAGCACCCATGCGGGAGGGCTTTCTACTGCGGGAACAGCACTATGCCTACATTCAATACGGTGAGGAGGCCGAAAAGGGAATTGAACTATATGATATGGAAAAAGACCCCAAGCAATACACTAATCTGGCTCTGGTGCCGGGGAATGAGGCTTTAGTAGAGGCATTTAAAGCCAAGATGGCAGCTAAACTGGCAGCAGTTAGAGATAATGATCTGGAACTGCCGGCGGCGGAGGAGTAATCGATACAGATAATTAAATTGCTATGAAGAGATCCTGGTGGTATATTGTTTTATCGATTTTGCTGGTTCAGTGCACATCGCGTCATTCATTGGAACAGAATAAACATACTGATGCGGTTATTAATACGCCTGGATTGATCGCTTTTTGGGATTTTGTACAACTGGACGACGGGATCTGGTCTTCCTATCACGATCCTGCGACTATCAATCAAAGCTTTCCCCTTTATCTTAAAAGGATCGGCGATGTGAATGATTATAGTCCGGAAGACTGGCCTTATGACGATGCAGAATCTCACCTGCAATACGATGCAAGCGGCCCATTCGGAAAAGCCGTTCATTTCAATAAGGGCTACATTTACGCAGCTGTGCCCCGTTCTACTTTTGATAATACCTTACTGGATATACACGGCAAGCAGGCTTTCACGCTGATCACCTGGATGAAATTTACCGGAGCGCGCCATATGATAGCCGGCATCTGGGATGAAGGAGGCTGGGCCAAATATTCCGGTCGGCGGCAGGTGGCATTGTTCGGAGGCTTATTCGGTCAACAAAGTTTGATTGCGCATATCTCTAAAACCGGAGCTTCCAGTTATCCGCAATCGGAGATCAACGGTTCCCAATACGCCAGGGTGCGCGCCATTGATGGGCAGGCTTTTGACGATGAGCGGTGGGTGGCGCTGGCCATGTCTTATGATCCGGATAAAAATGAAGTGAAGGCTTATCTAAATGGTAAAATGACTCCCTTCAGTTTAACCGACCCGGTGGAGCAGGATGTATATCAATTCGAGTCGGAGCAGGTAGCTAATCCTTTATCTTTTACGGGGCCGGTCTATTCTCCCCGGGCTTTTACCATCAAGTATAATGGATATCTGAGGCCGGAAGCTAACATTAAGGAACACCGGTTGCTGGTAGATCTGAATAATAAACAACTGACCTATGAACGGGACAGTATCCCCGGCAATTCTATAGACACATTATTTCGGGTAAAGGTGGATATTCAGCGGGCAGCAGCAAGTATACTGACCACACCGGTCATCATGGATGCCTTCTCCGGTCAACAGGCCGTACTTCCTTTTCAACAGCCGGTAGCTGAAGGCGATGTGGTTATCACCACTCTGGAAAAACGGAATGGAGATGAATGGCAACAGGTGGGCACCCGCATCGAGCGCATTATCCCGGAAGGGGCACCTTTTACCTTGGGGCGTGCACTGGGGCTGGCTTCAGAAGAAATTGAACATGGATCTCAGCTGTTCATCGATGGGGTAGCGGTATTTAACCGGGTGTTGGATATCAGAGAATTGGAGGCACTGACTTTCCTAACTCCACAGGAATAGACCTGTTAAAACAGCCTCCAGGAATTTTAAGGCTACCTGCTAAAATCCCCGTCCTCCGGTATCTGTCCGAACGATTGTCAACCCACCAAAGTAGTACTGGAATCCAATAGAGAAGTCGAATACATTGGATTTAGTGATGGTTTGCCGTTGCACATTATTGATATCCGTATCGAATTTACTGCGGGCATAGTTGTACTTCAACGTAGCCGATACGCCCAGTCCCTCATCGGAGATCACGGTGATACCCGGGCCGATACCCACGGAAAAAATATTGGTGTGAATATTCTGAGTGACACCCAATATCTCCTGATTGTCTGAAGAACTGCCAAATCCAACGGTCGCTTCCAGAAATAGAGCCATATCACCCGTTCCGAAAGGCACAAAGTAGCGGCCGAATGGGCCGAATAAGAGGTCACTGTCTGTGTTCACATCCTCATTGGGTTGATTCACGCGGTTAACGGTATAATCCATTCCGATACCCAGGGCCAGATTGTCGATGGGAAAATAGCCGACTTTTGGGGCAAAACCGAATTGTAGGGAGGACGGTCCTTCTCCCTTGTTCTGATCGCCACCTTCATTTTGGATGACGCGGGAAGAAGCAGAGGATAAACCGATGGTGGTACCGATCAGGAAGTTCCCCTGATCGGTGAACTGTGCAGAAGCAGTATATCCGATCAGCGACACGATCAGAAAACTGATGATCCACTTTTTCATAATGATCATTTTTTGGGGTGAAAAATCGGGGTGATCCATTTTGTCCAAGTTATCCTCTCTTTTGTTCCCCTTAAATGATCCAGGTCATACCGTGGATTGAGTTCTCTCAGGTATCTTTATTATTTACCCGTCTCTTACTTCATTTTCAGTATCTCCCGCATATTTTCCAGCAGAATATGGTGTGCCGGTACGGCCATGGCGCCATGACTATATCCATCCAACTCGTAGATACGCGTGTAGGGATGCCCGATGAGCTGCATCATCCGCCAGAGATAGGCTACTTCTTCATAGCGGCCATACATTTCCAGATTCCGGTCACCCAGAATGAGGACCAACGGTGGCATGTCTTTACGCATGTGGCTGAGAGGAGCATATTTATCGATGAGCGGATCATTCCAGTCCAGCCCCATTTCCTGCCGGATGGTGAAGTGGGTAATGGCATGTCCGCTGTAGGAAATAACCCCGGCCAGGTCATTGGCATGCAGGCCGTGGGGTTGCAGGTAAGTCGTATCCATGCCAACCATGCTGGCCAGATAGCCGCCGGCAGAATGTCCGGAGATAAAAACGGCATCCGGATCACCGCCGTATTCGCTGATGTGTTTCATGGTCCAGGCCACCGCAGCGGCAGCATCTTCGATGTAGACCGGTGCTTTTACTTTCGGATTTAACCGGTAATTGGCTGCTACCACAGCAATCCCCTGTTTTTTCAATTCTTCCGGAATGAATTTATTACCGGCTTGTATCCCACCACCGTGAAACCAGACGACGGTCGGGAAATTCTCTATATTCTCGGGGTAGTAGATATCCAGGCGGCAACGCTCG
>JAGQXH010000083.1 GCA_020436695.1 Lewinella sp.
AAAAAGGTTAAACAGGAAAACTATTGTATTTTCCAAACTAAATCAAGTGATGATTGGAAATAATTTGTTTTTACCCGCTTTTTGTTAAAAAGCTTGCAAACGAACCTGTAATTTTAAAACTTGTTTCCCTTACAAATAGCAATTAGTAATACTATGTCCGATTCCCAACCGAATACCAGTGATCAGATCGAACCCGCATTGAGTCCCAATGAGGAACAACCGTTGACCATTAAAGAGGCTAAAGAAAAAGCTGCCGGCATCCCCGGTGTAGTGGCCGGCCTCAAGGATGTTGTTCATTATATGAAACCGCTGGAGGGTTTGCGCACTTCTCTCAAACTCAATCAAAAAGGGGGCATTGATTGTCCCGGCTGTGCCTGGCCCGATCCGGATGGGGATCGCTCCAATTTTTTCGAATATTGTGAAAACGGCCTTAAGGCCATTGCCGAAGAAGCGCAGAAAAACACGATCGATCGCAGCTTTTTTGCCCGACACAGTATTGAGGAACTGACCGGCTGGACCGACTTCCAATTGGGAAAAGCCGGTAGGATCGCTGAACCGTTGGTGTTGCGGCAGGGCGCTACACATTACGAACCCATCAGCTGGGAGGATGCTTTTCAACTTATTGCCACGGAACTGAATGCACAGGATTCTCCGGATGAAGCGGTGTTTTATACCTCCGGTCGTGCCAGTAATGAAGCGGCCTATTTGTTCCAACTCTTCGCCCGGGAATTCGGTACCAATAACCTGCCCGATTGCTCCAATATGTGCCACGAGAGCACCGGTTTTGCACTGTCTCAGACCCTTGGTATCGGCAAGGGGTCCGTCACTTTGCAGGATCTGCACGAGGCGGAAGTGATCATGATCATCGGACAGAACCCGGGCACTAACCATCCTCGGATGATGTCGGCCCTGGAAAAATGTAAAGAGAACAGCGGCAAGATCATTGCCGTGAACCCATTGCCGGAAACCGGCCTGCTAAATTTCGTGAATCCACAGCGTCCCGGCAAGGTACTTAGTGGCGGTACCGCCTTGAGTGACCTCTTTCTTCCGGTACAGATCAACGGAGATATTGCCTTGCTTAAAGCGATTATGTTACAGCTTTGGCATAAAGAAAAAAATAATCCGGGTTCGGTATTCGATTGGGATTTTATCCAGGAATACACCGTAGGGTATGAGGAAATGATCCGGGAACTGTCAAAATACGATTTTAATTCTCTGGTAGAAGCTTGTGGCGTGCCCCGGGCTGATATCCTGAAAGCGGCCGACATGCTCGCGCGTGCCGAGAAGATCGTGATCTGCTGGGCCATGGGGATCACCCAGCAAGAGAACGGTTCGGAAAATGTTCGTGAGATCGTGAATTTGTTGTTATTGAAAGGAGCGATCGGCAAACCCGGTGCCGGTACGTGCCCGGTGCGGGGGCACAGCAATGTGCAGGGAGACCGTACGGTCGGCGTTTGGGATAAAGCCAAACCAGAGTTAATGGATCGGTTGGAAGCACATTTCGGATTCAAACCACCGCGGGAAGACGGCTATGCTTCGATAGATGCCATGCAGGCGATGGCTGACGGTAAAGTCAGGGTCTTCTTTTCCCTGGGCGGTAACTTTCTGAAAGCTACGCCGGATACGGAACTGTGTGCGGAAGGCATGCGCAATTGCCGGCTCACGGCCATCGTATCCACCAAGCTGAACCGAAATCATCTGATAAGCGGAAAAACCGGCCTGATCCTGCCATGTCTGGGACGCACAGAACTGGATATGCAGCGCGATGGAGAGCAATTTGTAAGTACCGAGAATAGTACAGGCGTGGTCCAGATGAGTAAGGGTATTCTTACACCTTGTTCGGAGCATCTCCTCAGCGAGCCGGCCATTGTCACTTATCTGGCGGAAGCTACACTGGGAGAAAGTAGTAAGGTCTCCTGGGGATCCATGCGCGATAATTACGACAACATCCGCTTTGCCATTCAGGAGACCATACCGGGGTTTGAGAATTATAACGAAAAGGTACGGGAACCGGGTGGTTTCTATCTGCCCAATGGCGCGCGCATCCGGGAGTTTAAGACGGACGTAGGAAAAGCTAAATTTTCGGTTAATCCGTTGCCCAAAAATGAACTGACCGAAGGTTATTTTGCCCTTACTAGTCTACGCAGTCACGACCAGTTCAACACCACGCTTTATGGCCTAAATGACCGCTATCGGGGAGTGAAGGGAAGCCGACACGTCGTATTCATGAACCGGGAAGATGTAGCCGAGCTGGGCTTGCAGGCCGGTCAGAAAGTCAGTCTGGTCAACGATCACGGTGGGAAAATCCGCCGACTGAATGATCTGGCAGTCATACCTTACGATATCCCCAAACGGGCAATGGCGGCATATTTTCCGGAGATGAATGTACTGGTACCGGTGGGTAGCCACGATCAGTTTAGTAAAACACCGGCATCCAAAAGGGTACTGGTGCGGGTGGAAATAAATTAATTCAGGTTCTTCTTTATTTATCCAGGGCTATTTTTCATTCCTCATAACTATCTTTTACAAAAAAGGTAGGGATTCACTTTAATCTGCCTTCTGTGTTTTTGATGAATAATTCTTCCGCTGTTTTGTCTTTGTTTTCTTCCAGGGTATTGGATGCAGCGAGCATGGAGAGCATTAACTCAGCTGAGCTGAATTCGCTGTTGCCACCTAAGGTGGCCATATCCAGAAAAATGGTTTGTTCATTTTCTCCGGTTTGTTTCACATTACCACCGAATTGCTTAAGCAGTAATTCATAGGCACCCGGAGAACGACCGGTGCCCGGTTCCAACAGCAGGAAGTAATGTAATGCCAATAGACTACGTACTTTATCCCGGCGATCATGCATCAGATGCCCCAGCACGAAATGGCTGGTTGCATGACCGGGATTGTCATTAATGGCCTGTATCAGGGCCTGTTCTGCTTTGTCGAGGTCACCGGCATTGTATTGAGTCAGTCCCAGGTTGTAATACAGCATATAGTTCCCACCGTATTTATTGATAGCCTTATTGTAGGTCTTGACGGCCTTTTTACTCTCACCTATTGCATCCAGGCAGTTGCCTTTGGTGACGTAGGCCTGTACGGCATACTGATCTCCCTGTTTGATGACTTTGTCGGCATGTTTTAATGCATTTTGGTATTGCTTGGCGTACATGTAGGTCATGGCGATCTCGTAATTCGCCAGTGCCGAATTTTCATCCAGAGCCAAAGCCTTTTGATAGGAAGCGATAGCCTGGTCGTAATTACCGGCATCATGATGGGCGATGCCTTCCTCAACCAATTCTTCCAGGGTGGTTTGACCGGTGAGTGAAAAAGCGAAAGAGATCAGGAGCAGCACGAATGGGTATTTCATTTGAAATTTGATTAAAAGGTTATTATTGTTACATCAGCTATTCAAAGATAAACCAGCTCAGCATGAAAATCAAACCCGTTCTCGCCCAGGTCCACCTGTGGATCGGTCTGTCTTTAGGTATCCTGTTTTTTCTGGTTGCTTTCTCCGGAGCACTGTATACCTGGGCTCCGGAATTTGCCCGCATTATCTACAAGGAGAAAGTAGCACCACAGGAGGCTCCGATTATGACGCCATCCGCCTTAAAAGCCACTCTCGAACGGGAATTCCCCAGTGGTGATTTCCGGACGGTTTATTACCGTGGGAAGAACACCAGCATGCAGGTATTGCTCTATGGGAACGGCACCTATTATCACGCTTCTATGGACCCCTATACCGGTGATCTGATCCACTTACAGGATATGAATAAAGGCTGGCTGAATTATCTGAAATTTATGCATCGCAATCTCATCCTGGGAAAAGTGGGCCGCAAGATCGTACATTGGGTGACGTTGCTTTTTCTGATCATGATCATTACGGGCATGGTGCTGTGGTGGCCGGTGAACAAAAAGGGCAGAAAACAGCGGTTGACCATCAAATGGGGTGTTTCTCCCCAAAAACTAAACTATGACCTTCACAACGTACTTGGGTTTTATGCCAGTTGGATATTGATCTTTAGCGTGATCACCGGCCTGTTCTGGGGTTTTGAAGTGGTAAGGAACAGTTTGAAAGCAGTAACGGGGGAGACGGAGATCGTCTATGACAAGCCTCTATCGGCGGTGATGCCGGATACAGAGAAAACCGATCCATTTCCATTGATGGATAGCATTATGGTTGATTTTCGGCAGCGCTATCCGGGAAAGAATATTCGTGTCAGTAATCCGCATCAGCCCGATGAGCCGATCAACGTGTCAGTGATCGACCCGTCGACAGCCGGCTATCTGACCGATCATTATCATCTGGACCGATATACTGGCCAGGTGCTTAGTGGGCACTTTGAAAATGGGCCGCACGCAGAGGCAAGCACGTTCCATACGCTTCATGCATTGGTGTATGATGTGCATTTTGGTACGGTATGGGGACTGCCGGGGCGGTTGCTGGTATTTTTCGCTTCTTTGATCGCGGCCTCGCTTCCCATTACCGGATTTATAGTGTGGTGGAATAGGCGGAAAAGTAACTGAAAAATACAGAAAATCTTTAGGTGGAATAGTACAAGTTTAATCCTTGATTTATACGTGTTGTTTTTGTATTTTTGTACGTAAAATCATTTGCGATGGATAAAAAACTCACGCTTAGCCTGGATGAAGGGATCATCGAAAAAGCTAAAATTTATGCAAAAGATCACCAGATTAGTTTATCGAAACTAATAGAATCCTATCTAAATTCAATTATTGAAAACAAGACTGAAGAAATAGAGATAACACCTTTAGTGGAAAGCCTGAGCGGCGTGGTCACCATTCCTAAGGAGTTTGACTATAAAAAGGATTATGAAGAGTACTTATTAGAGAAGTATAAATGATAAAGGTTTTTATTGACACGAATATTGTTTTAGACTTACTTGCTAAAAGGGAACCCTTTTATGAAGATGCAGCGAAGATCTTTTCTCTTGCAGATCGGGGCAAGATGAGGTTATATGTTTCTTCTTTGACAATAGCAAATTCAAATTATGTCTTGTCTCGACTGCAATCAGCTAAGGAAGCAAGAGCGGTTTTGATCAAATTTAAAATTTTAGTAGAAATTTTGGCTCTTAATAGCAAAATCATAGAATTAGCGCTTAGTGATGACTCATTTAAGGATTTTGAAGATGGATTGCAGTATTACACAGGATTAGAAAATGAGGTAGATTTATTAATAACAAGAAATCTAAAAGATTTCAAAAGTTCAAAAATACCTGTGATGACGGCAAGTCAATACCTGAAGCGATTTGTCTCAACTTAGTTCTACAAATTCATTGTATCACCACCTTCTTCAACCATCGTTCCTCCCCGGCAATAATCTCCAGAAAATACATCCCCGCCACCTGCTCCCGCAAGTCCAGATAAATGATGCGCGAATCATAGGTTTCCTTTCGCACGATCAATCCGGACGCATTTTGTACCGTGATCCGGAAGGGAGCCGGCCATTCATCAGGAATGCGTATACTCAGTTGGCCTTTGCTTGGATTGGGAAATAACAGGAGCTCAGAGATCTGGCCGTCCTCATCACTTAATTGTCCGATCCATTCCGTCAGTGCAGCGATGTAATTTTCGTCCACCAGATTGCGGCCGACGGGCGGCATGCGGTTGGCGCCGAGACCGGCATCTCTTACCCATAATTCAGAAGATTCGTGAAACCCAGGCTTCACGATCATACGGTTAGGGTCGGAAGTCTGGCTATTGGTAGGGACATTGATGATGTTTTGCAACGCCAGCGGTACATTGAAGCGAAGGTCCAGACTGGTGGTCGGTACGCCGCCGGGGCGGTGGCAGTTGGCGCAGTTAGCATCCAGGTAAGAACGGATGCGCAGATCCAGGTCTGCGGAGATATCTTCAACTGGATAAGCCCGCACCAATTCATCTGCCCGCCCGATATCACGATGAAAGACACCGATCTCATTGAGATATTCCAATTGGTTCCGGCTCCGGCCCAAATGGGGATAATTTATCTCCCCATTCAACTGATGAGTCTTTACGCCCAACACGAAGCCCGCGCTTGCATTATGACAACTCATGCACTGATCGCGACTGGGAAAATCCCAGGTTTGTGTTTGCCCACTTTGACCGTTCACCGAAACTTCAAAATCTTTGAAGGCTCCGCCGCCAAGCAGAAAAGCATCCGTCCCCTCATCGTTCCATTTATAGGTCAGCCCGTAGGCATTGTTGTTTTCGCCAACGACAAAAAAGCGGGTTTCCAGTTTTACGGTAGCTCCGGCCGGATTGTCGGTAAGCGGCAGCTCAAAATGCTTAATAAAAACCGTCCCGGCCGGGAAAGTCCATTCTTTGTTGGCCTGAAAGTGGATCTTTTCACTTGAGCTATCGAAGAAGCCGTCATTGGGTAAGGCCATCCAACGGGTCTTTACCGCCCGGTCGGACCACAGCGGTGCATTGACGCGATAGGGGATAAGTCCATCAATTGGAGTGAGTTTTTCCAGATCGGTAAATACACCCAGTTCGGATAGGCGGGCCGGCGGCTCGGGCACGGGGCTTTTCTTTTTCAGGCGATAGATCTTACCGGTATCGGCCCAGTCTTTGCCTTTGGTGGTGATCAGGATCTCGCCGTTGTGATGTACAAATACGCAGGTGATCCCCGACTCTTCGGGGAAATCAAACGGCTGGCCATCCATTTTCAGCAGGGTTCGGCGTTCCGGTTCTGCCTGGCTGCCGTTATTGGTCAACAGCATGACTTTCCTGTGGGTATAATCCGCAAAAAGATAATTGCCGTTCAGCTCCGGGTAAAGGGTATTGCGATAAGGCCCTCCACCAATGATGCAGGCGCCGATACTGCGGTCATAATCGAAATAGGCGGCCTTCTCTCGTCCGATAATAGTGGCCGGACGGGGATAATCTTCAGACTCGATCCTCCCTTCAATAAAGGGCCACTGGAGATTATCGCCCTTTTCCACCAGGCTAACCTCTTCCCGCAGGCCACCTCCGACATCAGCCACCCAGATCAATTGCGTTTCCGGATCGAAATGCATGGCAAAAGGGCTGCGAACTCCAAGTGCATAATACTCTTCCAGGATACTGCCGTCCGGATCTAACCAGGGATTGTCGTTAGGAATGGAATATCCCTGGGTAAAGGTGCTGCCCCAGGCGTCCCAACCGGCTGGCCGGGATTCGTTCGGGCGCGGCTGCCGACGGATGGGATGGCTGCGTTCGGGATCATTATCTACATCAATGCGGATGATACCACTGAAAAGCCCTCCGCTCAGAGATTGAGTGGAAGTGGAGCGGAATTCCTTATTGCCTTCATCCCCAAGAGACAGATAAAGGAAACCATCCGGGCCGAAGAACATGGCCCCGCCGTTGTGCCAGGTACTGCGGTCGTATTGTTGGATAAGAACTTCTTCTGAAGCGGCATCGAACGTGCCGGAAGTGGCGTTCCACTTGAATTTGGACAGGCGATTGTAGCCTTTTTCGTCCCACTTATCCGGATCGGGTTTACTGCGGTAGAAGATGAACAGTAACTGCTTATCAGGAGCCGCGGGGTTACCGAATTCCGGGTGTAATATCATGCCTACAACTCCAGCTTCACCGCCCTTAAAAGAACGGTCTTTGATATCCAGCAGCAGTTTTCTCGTTTGGTCTTTTAGGGATACTCGCCACAGTTCGCCCAACTTGCTCAGCAGGAGGATATCATCACTTCCCGGAAAAGCGATCAGGCGCGTGGGCGATTGGAAAGTCATACCGGGTAAGGGGTCTTCCAGTTCCCAGGAACTGCCCTCACTGGGGGCGGAAGCGGGAAATATGCCGTTGAGATAAGGGCCGATGGCGCCGGGTGATGGTGGGGTGTCCAGTGAGAGGGAGATCAGTCCCATCAAGAGAAAGGCAGATAGAAGGTATAGTGTTTTTAGCATGTGGCCGGCGTTGATGAGGCGTTATGATCCTGCAATATTAAGGAGCGTTTTTAAATTTTGCCACAATTAGCAGGTCTATAGATGACGATTTGTCGGCTGTCTGATAGGCCTGTCGGCGGAGATGCAGGATCTCAAAATGATTCTGTTCCAGGGCTTTGACCAGGTATTCCGCTTCGTGGAAATAAGTAAAAAGAGGTGGCCGGTCCGGAGAACTGGAATACCTGAGCCCGGAATTTTCGTAGTGATCTTCCATAGTGCTCAGGTAGATCACACCGCCGGTCGACAGCCGGGTGGCGGCATCCTCGATCAGTTGCATAGCCTCTGCTTTCGATAGATAGGGTAATCCGAAACCGCAGACCACACCATCGTATTTTTCGGTTAGAAGGCCGATCGAACGGCAATCCATAAGTTCGCATCTGGCCTCCGGATTATTGGCCCGGGCCAGATCTACCATATTGGGTGCCAGATCAGTGGCCAATAGGTGAAAATCGGGGCGTTTATCCAGCAGATAACGGGTGATATTACCCGGGCCGCAGGCCAGTTCAAGGATGTTGGCCTGTTTCTTTTGGATCGTGCTGCAAAACAGATCGAGCGCTACCCGATAGCGGTTCTGATCCATGAATATTTGTTGATATTCATTGGCACTGGCATCAAAAACGGAAACGGCAGATCGGCTTGCATCCATAGGTAGTAAGTTAGTATCTTGCCGGCAAAAATAATACCATCCTTCATATTCTCGGCATACGGCATCATGGGCCCGGCTCTGCCCGCAGTCAGCAGGCAGCACTGGAACAGCTTCAGCCCGATTGTATCCTGATCGAAGCTCCTCAGGATGCGGAAGCTGTATTGAAAAATATCGGACACGAAGAACTACAACCGCCGGTGGCCATCCTGATCTACAATCCCGATGATCTGCAACAGGCAGCCTACTATCCTTTCGCGGCGTTTTCTCCCGAATGGCAGGCCCTGCAATACGCCCACGGTCACGAGGTCGAAGTTCGTTTCATGGACTTGCCAGCAGGCTACAGCTTCGCTTTGCAGGGACTGGAAGAAAGCCAGTTTGAGCTTTTTCATAGTGAAGATAGTGAACAACCGCCGGTACCCGCTCGCTGGCAGCAGGATCCCCTGGGGCAACTGGCGGAGATTGCCGGATATGCCGACCGGGAACGGTGGTGGGAAGTAACCTTTGAACGGCGGGCCAATCCTACCCAAATCTTTCCCGCCATCATCCGGATGATCGATGCGCTGCGTTTTCCACCCATCCGGAACGAAACATCGGAAACCCTGCGGCGCGAGGCGTTTATGCGGGAAAGTATCCGCAAAGTGCAAAAAGAGGGTTTTGAGCAGATCGTTGTGGTTTGTGGCGCCTGGCATGCACCGGTGCTGGGACGCCTGGATGAATATAAAAGCACTGCCGACAAATCGATATTGCGAGGCATTAAAAAGAAAAAGATCGCCGCTACCTGGATACCCTGGAGTTATCCCCGGCTGGCTACCAGCAGTGGTTATGCTGCGGGTATCATCTCGCCGGCCTGGTACGAATTGCTCTACCGAAAGCGGGAGGACACGGTAGCGCACTGGATGGTAAAAGTCGTCAGTCTGCTGCGGGAACTGGATCTGAATGTCTCGCCGGCCCACGCGCAGGAGGCTGCCCGCCTGGCCAATACGCTGGCCGGCCTGCGTGATCTCAATGTGCCGGGACTGGATGAACTGCAAGAAGCGGCCCTCAGCATTCTTTGCGAAGGCGAACCGGCCCGCATGGACCTGATCCGTCAGCAATTGGTCGTTGGAGAAAGGGTGGGACAGGTACCCGCCGATATTCCGGTGCCTCCGCTGCAAAAAGACATTGAACAGACCATTCGCTCCACCCGTATGACCAAGTATTGGGGGCAGGAGGGCAAATTCTGGTTGAAGGCGACCAAGAACAACCCATACGGTTTTATTGATCTCCGGGTAGAGACCGACCGGCAGAAAAGCCTGCTGTTGCACCGGCTCCGGATCATCGATCTTCCCTGGGGCGCACAAAGGGCGACCAGTGAGTTGACGCAGGGCAGTTTTAAAGAGGTCTGGGAATTGCGCTGGCAACCCGACTTCGCCATTATTATTATTGAAAAAAGTGCACTGGGCAATACGCTCCTGGAAGCCGCTACCCAACAGGTGATCCAGGAAGCCGAAGTAGCCGTTGATATCAAAAGCCTTACGGAACTGATCCTCGAGATTCTACAGGCCGATCTCAGCCTGGCTATTGCCCCGGTCATGGCCATTTTTCAACGGATGGTGGCGGCGGCACAGGATGTTCAGATCCTGTTGGCTGGCCTGTCGCCTCTGGTGACGATCATTCGCTTTGGGGATATCCGTCAGACGGATGTTGGTGCGGTAGAGCAGGTGCTCAATGAAATAGTGCCGAGGATCTGCCTGGGATTACCGGGCATTTGTCAGGGGATAGAAGAAGAAGTGGCCCGGGAGATCTTTCAGGATATGATCAAAGGACATCATGCCCTTTCGCAATTGGGGCGGGAAGATTTTCTGGAAGACTGGTATGCTGCCCTGCATAAAATTGCCGATAATCCATCCTGTCACTCCATCCTACAGGGCACTGCTGCCCGATTGTTGTTCGATAAAGGAATGGTAGAGCCGTCCAAAAGTGAAGAATGGATGTATCTGGCACTTTCCCCAGCCCAGGCTCCGCTGGCTGCTGCGCACTGGCTGGAAGGTTTTTTGCACGGCAGCGGACTGATCCTGGTGCACTATCCGCCGCTTTGGCAACTGCTGGACAATTGGGTGCGCGAGTTACCAGACAGTGTTTTTCCCGAGATCCTACCCTTGTTGCGGCGTACCTTTTCCGTTTTCCCACCCGTGGAACGCAAACGAATGCTGCATCTGGCTCAGAAAGGACCGGCCCCGCCGATAGAAGCAGCTGATCTTGAGGAAGATGTGCCGGCTGCTGCCCAAGCTTTGCTGGACACCCTCCAACTGCTGCTGGGCTAGTGCCATTTGTTAAAAAACTCCTAAAAACAATATTATTTCTCTTTCCCGGGAAAAGAATCTTTCTTCTGCCTGTCTAACGGTCGTAATTTATCAACATTAAACTCAACTCCAACTCCCGGGAAAGATCGAGTGGAATAAAACAATTGTAACCAATGAAAAAGATCGTTAGATTATTAACTGTTTTGAGTGTATTTCTGATGACCCAATGGGCCCTGCAGGCACAACCGCCGCAAATGGGACCTCGACCGCATCGCGGGCCGGCTTTGGAGCAACTGGAAGAAGAACTCAATATTACGGAAGAACAAAAAACGCAACTGAAGGCTGCGCACGAAGCGCAAATGGCCAAAATGGAAGCACTTCGCGACCAGGACTTCGAAAGCCCCGAGGATCGACGGGAAGCCATGAAAGCACTGCGTGACGAAGAACGTGCTGCCATAGAAAAGATCCTCACCGCAGAACAACTGCAAAAACTGGAAACGCTTCAAGCGGAGCGGGGCGAAAAAAGAGAAGCACAACGGGAAGAGCGTATGAAACAACACGATGCCATGCAGGCCGAGATAAAGACTTACCGCGAAAAGGAGGTCTTACCGGTACTGCGTGAGCAACGTGCCAAACTGGAAACTAAAATCAGCGCCGAAGACAAAGCGACTATCGCCGCCCTGCGGGAGAAAATGGAAGCCAGAAAAGCGGCCTGGGAAGGTAAAGCGCCGGGTGAACGCCGGCAAAGACCTGAACCGACAGAAGAGCAAAAGGCTGCTTTTAAGGCAGACCACGAAACGGTTCGCGCGCTGGTAGAAAAGTACGATACCGATATCACCGCTTTACTGGAAGAAGTAAAGACGGAGCGTCAGGAATGGAAAGAAGGAATGCGTGAGATCGGAGAAAAGTATGCTCCCGAGCGACCGGATTTCCGTAGAGAAGGCAAAAAAGAGCGACCGGATGCAGAGAAAAAAGCCAAAGCACAGGGTGAACGTAAAGCCAAAGTAGAAGGCGAGCGTAAAGCTGACCGTCCGAGCAGAGGTCCGGAAGGACTTGGCCACCGCGGCCCTGGTCCTGAAGGAATGAGTAAAGCTGTTTTCCTGCTGCTTGATCCGAATGCTGAGACTACACAAAATGTGGCCGGTAAAGCCGACTTCGCCCAGATCCGGGTGTTCCCCAACCCCTCTGCCGGCCGCAATACCGTTAACTTTACCGTGAAGGATGCCGGTTACTATCGGGTAGAATTGCGGGATAAGAATGGCCAGGTGCTGAAGGAATTGTCCAATGAATACCGCCAAAGCGGAGCTTATCAGGAAGAGGTAGATATGAGCCAATTCCCCTCCGGTACTTACTATCTGAGCATCACCGGTGCGGATGGCGTGATCTCGGAGAAGATTGTTAAGCAGTAATCTATATAGTGATATGGTGAGTGATATAGTGATGTGGTGAGTGATTGTAGAAAAAAAGTTGAAGTTTTCGTGTGGAAAAATGGGTGTTTGTTGCTCTTGATAAATGATAGGTTTATCAATTGTTTAACAAGCCCCCATTTTTTATGACACAAGTAGAATTCAATGAACAATTCAGGAAAAGAACAAAAAAATTATCTCTTGAGGTAATTCAATGGTATGCTGCCCTAAAATCTAAGCCGGATGAGGTTAGAATAATGGGCAAGCAACTTATCCGAAGCGTAACCTCCACTGCTGCTAATTTTCGTGCCGCTTGTAGGGCCCGGTCTCAGGCAGAACGTTTCGCCAAACTATAGATCGTGGTGGAAGAAAGTGATGAGACGGTATTCTGGCTGGAACTTTTTCAGGAATGCCGGCCGGATGAAATGAATAAGTTGACACGCTTTTATGACGAGGCCCTTGAAATACTGAAAGTAATGGCGGTCATTCGAAAAAATTTGAAATCCAAATAATTTCGCAAGGCCCAGACTCACCACATCACCCTCTCACCACATCGCTTCTATTTATGGACTTGCGTGCAAAGCGTATTTTAACTATTTTACCGTTCATTCGAAAAAAATACTTATATACGCGCTCATGCTTGCCAAAACATTTGCCAGTGCCGTCCAGGGAGTGGATGCACAGACTATTACCGTTGAAATTAATACCGGAGGGCCGGTTACCGGAGATAAGCCCTTCTACAATCTGGTTGGCCTGCCGGACAGTGCCGTAAGGGAAGGCTTCCAACGTATCGAAGCCGCCGTCGGCAATTCGGGTTTTAAAATGACCAGGGTGAGAACTACTGTCAACCTCGCCCCCGCCGATATCCGCAAAGAAGGCTCCGCCTACGACCTGCCAATTGCCGTAGGCTTTTTAGCCGCTACCCATCAACTACACTGCGAAGAACTGGAATGCTATCTCATCATGGGAGAACTCTCATTGGATGGCAGCTTACGCCCCATTCGAGGTGCGCTCCCAATCGCCATCCAGGCCCGTAAAGAGAAATTCAAAGGACTCATACTGCCGAAGGAAAATGCCCGCGAAGCGGCCATCGTCAACGATCTGGAAGTTTATGGCGTCACCAGCCTCCGAGAAGCTATAGATCTACTGAACGGAGATCTGGATCTACCACCCGTATTCGTGGAAACCCGCGATGAATTTTTCCAGCGGCAAAATCAGTACGATGTCGATTTTTCAGATGTGCGGGGGCAGGAAAACATCAAGCGGGCTTTGGAAATTGCGGCTGCCGGAGGACATAACGTTATCCTGATCGGGCCACCGGGTGCCGGCAAGACCATGCTGGCGCGTCGTCTGCCCACCATTCTGCCGCCACTTGACCTACGCGAAGCGCTCGAAACCACCAAGATCCATTCCGTAGCCGGTAAACTGCCACCAAATGCTTCCCTGATCTCTACCCGGCCTTTTCGTGCACCTCACCATACGATCAGCGATGTGGCCCTGGTAGGAGGAGGGACGAATCCCGGACCGGGCGAAATTTCTCTGGCGCATAATGGCGTACTGTTTCTCGATGAACTACCCGAGTTCAAACGTGCTGTTCTCGAAGTACTGCGCCAACCTATGGAAGAGCGACGGGTAAGCATTGCCCGGGCTCGCGTATCCGTCGATTTTCCAGCTAGTTTTATGTTGGTGGCTTCCATGAATCCCTGTCCGTGCGGCTACTATAATCATCCGGAGAAAGACTGTGTCTGCGGTGCCGGCGTCATCCAGCGCTACCTCAACAAGATCTCCGGCCCGCTACTGGATCGTATTGATCTGCACGTAGAAGTCACGCCCGTCAAATTCGATGAGCTGACGGCCGTAGAACGCCCCGGCGAAACAAGCCAGGATATCGGAGAGCGGGTGATTGCTGCTCGTCAGATCCAAGTAGAACGGTTTAAGGAGCAGCAGGGGATATATGCCAATGCGCAGATGCCCAGCCGCATGGTGCGGGAGATCTGCACCATCAATCAGCCGGGGCAGATATTGATCAAGAAGGCGATGGAGAAGCTGCAACTTTCGGCGCGGGCGTATGACCGGATACTGAAGGTGGCGCGGACGATTGCGGATCTGGGTGGAAGTGAGGAAATTAAGATCGAGCACCTTGCTGAAGCCATTCATTTTAGATCACTGGACCGGGAAGATTGGGCGGGGTAGCCTGGATTGGTAAGCCCGGAACGCAGTGGAGGGATTGCTAAGTTGGATGTGTGGGTATCAATCCAAGTTTATCAAACCCACAGTGCAAAACGGAAGGCTTGATAATTTTGGGTAGAAACAATCCAAGCTTTCTTGCGTACATTTAAAACGAACTAACCCAGGGAAAATGAGTGTGATCTATTTTGCCTTTGCCAATGATGAACAACGTCCTTTAGCTAATTTGCAGGCCGAATCCCGAGAAATAGATCGGATGTTGCGGCCACTGGATCAAAAAGGAGCTTTCAAGCTTATTATCGATGCCTATGCTACGCTTCCGGAAGTAATGCGCAAGTTGGTACTGTATGAAAATGAACTGGTCCTTTTTCATTTCAGTGGTCATGCCGACCGCAATCTCCTGCAAATGGAAGACGGTGTCTCTTACGCCAAAGGCGTTGGCGAACAGTTGGGGTGCTGCCGGCAGCTGCAACTCGTAGTACTCAACGGCTGTAAAACTCAAGATCAAGTGCGCTTGCTGCATGACCTAGGTATCCCGGCCGTCATAGCTACACCTTACGAAGTAGAGGACGTCAAAGCCTTGCAATTTTCCCAGGCTTTTTACGAAAGTCTTTCTCAATTCTTACAATTGAAAACAGCTTTCGATCGGGGCGCAAATCGCGTTTTGGCCAATGATGAAAAAGTGGCAATCCAAAGGGATTTGGCCCTTCATGGTGCTTCAGCTTATTTAGCTAACAGTTGGCAGCTAGCCATTAAAGCAGATCATGAAGATCACGTCCGCTGGACCTTACCTGATGATCGTACAGCGACTCTCATTGATGATTTTACTCCTAATGAACTGTTAATTGAAACTTTGGCCGAATCTTTGGCCCCATTCAATGACGAGCTGAGAAGTATCGTTGAACAGGAGAAAGACGGAATGGAAGTAGAGTTGTTCGAAAAGCGAGAAGCTATTGTCAAGTGTCTGCCACATCCGGTTGGGGACGGCATCCGCAAGTTGGTGGCTCAACCCACTGATGCTGACCACGGCGAGCAGCAGTTTTACGATCAGGCTGACACTAATCGACTACGGCAACTCGCGCTGGTCTTTGAGATCGTGATCGAACTGTTGACTTTTATCCTGTTGGCTCAACTCTGGGAAGAGATGGATCCGGCGGACGAGCGTGAACCCTCTCGTAGGCTGCTTAGATTCAGTCCGGAGGAAGTACGCCCCATCCGGGATTTTTTACAACTGCCAGAACAGGATTTAGAGGGCAGTCTGCATTTGATCATTCACTTGCGCAACCTCTTTGAGCAATATCGGCTGACTTACTTCATCGATGAGTTGTCTGGAATGGATGCTCTCTTTCGGGAGGGACACCCTTTTTACACTTCCTGCTTGTGGCTAAGCCGATTGCACAAGTCTTTACAACTACAGCCTCCAACGGAGCAGCAAGGTCGTAGCCTGTGCCGGTCCACCGAAGAACATCTGTGTGAGGTATTGCGGCAACTTGGTTTCATTGCCCGCTATACCTTTGCCTCGGTGAAGAATATCGACCTGGTGAAGTATCGACACCGTAAGCATCCTGTCTATCACCATAAGGTCGTATCATTGATCATGCGTATCACCGGCCTGGGCGAAAAACGTGTGCCGATGGAGCGCTATTTCGACAGCAAATCGGTGCTATTGTTAAAAGGCGATCCTAACCGGCCGAAAAGCCTTCAGGGCGAGCTTAACCTAACGCCTTTCGTTGTAGATGAGAATGCCTTCAATCCGGATGCCAAACTGGCCAAGCTGCATTTCTTTCGCCGCTGCCTGCCGGAAACGGATAGCTATGCCTACCGCTTTATCTACCTGTTGGACGACCTGCCGCTAATAGTGCAGTCTAGCGATAAACGCACCAAAATGATGCACAAGGTTTTGAGTGGACAGTTTAAGCGTTTTGATGAATTATTGAACGCTAAACCTAAACCTAAAGCTCTATGAGAAGTCCGTTCAAATTTCTGGACAGCTATGGCCTTGAAGACCAAAATATCTTCTTCGGACGAGAGGCTGAAACTGAGCAACTCTTGCAAATGGTTTTCCAGACACCGCTCTTATTGCTCTATGGGATGTCCGGAACAGGTAAGACCAGCTTGGTACAGTGTGGCCTCGCGGGCAAGTTTGCCGGGCCTGACTGGCTTCCTTTGTGGATCCGGCGACGGGAGAACATCAATGATTCACTGCAGGAGGCCATTGAAAGGGTGTGGCCGAAGGGGCGGGCAATGGAGCCCAGCCTGATAGACCAGGTGAGGTTGTTGTATCGCTACTATCTACGCCCAGTTTATCTTATCTTCGATCAGTTTGAAGAGTTGTTTATCCTCGGCGATGAAGCACACGAGGAAGAAACAGTTTTCACCGAAAACTTGCGAGCACTTTTAGCAGTCGATCTTCCCTGCAAGGTTATCCTCTCCATTCGCGAAGAATTCATCGGGCAGCTCTATCGGATGGAGCAGCAGATACCTTCGATCTACGATTTTCGCCTGCGGGTAGAACCCATGGGAAGAGCAAGGGTGAAAGAGGTGATTGGTAAGTCCTTTGACCAATTTGCTATTTCCTTGGAGCAACCCGGGTCAAATCTGGACATGATCTGTGATCAGCTCAGCGCCGGTAAGTCGGGGATTCAGTTGCCTTTTCTACAGATCTATTTAGATCAGTTGTACAAGGCA
>JAGQXH010000840.1 GCA_020436695.1 Lewinella sp.
ATTGATTTGAATACCGATGAGACTACTAAAGCGGATGCCTTGTCTGGTGGTTCTAATGCCAACCAGATCGCAGTGGCTCGCATTATGAAGAGCTACTTCTTTAACGTCATCACGGATGCATGGGGCCCGGTGCCTTATTCTGAGGCACTGCAGGGGCGCGCACTGTTCAATCCATCATACGATGACCAGCAAGCCATATATAGTGGTTTGTTTTCTGAACTGAAAGGAGCCGTTGCCCAGATGGACGGTGGCCCCGGTGTGGAAGGGGACTTCCTGCTTGGCGGTGATATGGCTATGTGGGCAAAATTTGCCAACACCTTGCGGATGGTTTATGCACTTCGCCTTTCTGAGGTGGATGAGGGTACCGCAAAGAGCGAATTCACTGATGCCTTGAGTGCTGGCGTCATTGGTGAAGGAGAGGATGTCATGTATCCTTATCTGGCGGAAACGGCAAACCAGAACCCTTGGTATGCTGATTTCATCACCAGAACGGACTGGGCGATCAGCTTGCCGCTGGTAGATGTGATGAAGCCGCTGAATGATCCTCGCTTGAGTGTTTATGCCGACCCGGCTCCCAACTATGGCGATGTACGCGGTATGCCTTATGGTATCATCGATGCCGGTGATATTCCGAATGACGAAATTTCTTTCCCGGGCTTCCCGGCAGTTCGTGGGCAGAATGCTCCGCTGGCTATCGTGACCTCCTCTCAGGTGCTGTTCTCTATGGCGGAAGCCGCAGTTAGAGGCTGGATTTCCGACGATGCTGAGCAGTTGTACTACGACGCAATCAAAGCTTCCATGGAAAGATGGGGCGTGTACGACGATGCTACATTCAACACTTACATCGCTCAGGCCGATGTGGCCTGGGATGCCAATAATGCTATGGAACTGATTGCTACGCAAAAGTGGATTGCGCTGTATACCCAAGGGTATGAAGCTTGGGCGGAATGGCGCAGATTGGATATGCCGGTGCTTACGCCAGCTCCGGATGCTCTGAATCAAAGCAAGGAGATTCCGGTTCGCTACGGATATCCTACCACTGAGCGCGATGCCAACGGTACCAGCTACGAGGCAGGTTTGGTCCTGCTGGGAGGGGAAGATGGTCTGGATACTCACCTCTGGTGGGACGTTAGATAATAAAAGATCTTCTTTTCTGTATAAAAGAGCAGAACTTCGGATCATCCGGGGTTCTGCTCTTTTTTGGTATAAATCGGTATCTATTCTATGTTAATTCACCAGCGTAACATCCCCGGCATAGATTTTCTCCCGACCGTCACTCAGTAATATCGAAACCTTATATACATATACCCCTGGCCCCATCCGGGTACCACGGGAATAACCATTCCAACTAGTTTCCGTATCATTCGGCAGAAACTCATATTTGCCAAAGACCTGATTGCCCCAACGATCAAAGATCTCAAAGGAGATAACTTTTTGAACCGTCTGTTGATCCACAAAAATTTCCAGCCGGTCATTATTCCCGTCAAAATTATAGGGAGAAAAAGCATTGGGTATAAAAAAGGGTCTAATATCGACGGTGAGTTGACCGATACCGGTATGGATACAACCGAACTGATCTTCGATGTCCAACCGGTATTGCCTGGATTCATTCCCAGTGACGACCGGACGTAAGCAGTCTGTACAGCTAAGGTCATTGGCCGGACTCCAATTGACCTCCCGAATGAATTCTTCCGGAAAGTTTAGCACAGGAGATAGTGTTGCCTGCTGGTTCAGTTTTACTGTAATGGGAGGGATATTGATCTGGTAGCCTACAGCGGTGGGCAAAAATACCGTTTGCCAGTCGGTGCAGCCGCTCTCATCCATGAGTAGTATGCGGTGAGTTTTATTCACTTCCAGACTAGTAAGCGTCTCCAAAGACTGGAAATTGCTCCCACCGTCAATGGAAAACACTGGTGTGCCGGTGCCGCTAAAGCTGAACTCAAACCTTTTGGAGTCGGTTTCCGAACAGTCGAGTATCTGCAATTCCAGTGGTACTTTGTCTACCTGACTGCTGCCTTCGCCCGGTGCTGTACAAATGTTGTTCGTTACGGATAGCAGGCGATAAGTGCCCACTTCTCCGACCGGTAGGGAGTGGCTGGATTGATCAATGTTACGGATCAGTGTATCCCGACCGTTGATTCGGAGCAGGAGATCCCAAGGCCCACTTCCAAACAGCTCGATGGGCAGGGTATACTCCTCACGCACATCACAAATGCTGATATCTCCGGCGAGAATACCGGAAGGCGGAGGTACTGGAGTGAGTGGTACTTCCGCTGTATCCCGCTGTACGCACGCATCGGTAACCGTGACCCGAAAGCTGGTGATCGAATCGATCACTACACTGATCGTGTCTGTATCTTCTATTGTATTCCAGTGATAGGCATACGGAGGCACGCCCCCGCCGGCAGCAACGAAAATATTCGTGGGGGTACCGAGGCATGCTTCGTCTTTAACTGGTGTTATAGATAAGAGAGGAGTATCAAGGAGGGTCAATTCACCCTGAATAGTAGAACATTCACAGTCGAGTTCCAGTTCCAGATAAATAGTTTCAGGAGGTTCGCTTTCCGCATCTAGGAAGGATTCCACCGGCAACCATAGCGAGTCTACAAAAGCTGGAATGGTAAGGCTGTCGGGAAGCGCCAAATAGTCGATTCCCGCAATTGCCGTACTCAATTCGGAAGTAATCAATTTGAAGGTAAGATCATTGTTATTCTTGACCTTATCGATGCGTTCGAACACGAAATAGGCATTTTCGCAGCCTTCGTGAACCATTTGCGAATCTCTGGCTTCCACCACCGTGCTGATCGCGACCTCTCCACCCAGGTTAAAACTCTTGGCAGCAAGAAATACCCCGGAATCCAGCACATCATCGGCTACATCGCCTACGACCAGACGGATGTGATAGGTTTCACAAGGAGTCACTCTGAACCTGGCCCGTAAGGGGCTGGTCATTCCGTCATATTCTATCTCGTCTTTAAACTCTTGTTCGTACAGCTTCTGGCAACGTTCGGCATCGCCTGCGGTCTCATTGGGCACGTAATAAGACGCATTTTTCAAGTGGTTTACGGAATTGATGGCCACGTAATCCTGTGTCCCAGGTATGAGCGCTACATTGACGGCATTATTGGAAAACGGCCCGTTGAGCCCAGGGCCACTAACAAAAAAACCGAATACGTCGTTGAATTCACTACCTACAAACTCACAATATTCCTCTGAGGCAAAGATGAACATAAATTCCACAAAGGAGTCGATAGGTACAAAGTCGAACTCCAGACCAGAGACATCGAAAAGACTGTCCGTTGCTAATTGATCCAGATCTGGGTCGGTCGTATATCCACCCAACCTGCCACTGATATTGGTCGAAAGATTAGGCCCGGCAGCATCATTGATGTAGCCGGTACTCAGAAGGATTCCCTCTTTGAAAATAGGAGCTGATCCCTGGAAGCGATAATATCCTATACTTTGTCGGT
>JAGQXH010000841.1 GCA_020436695.1 Lewinella sp.
CAAACATGCGATTTCATCATCTTAATCCATGTTGAGTGGCCCATCAGTTTGTCGATTTTAGTACTCTATTCAAATGACAACTGATCAATGCTAACAGCCGACTGTCTTTCGTTATTTAGACTAATTCTACACAAAGGTAGGTGTTATTTATACAAAAAAGTATAAATAAGGTTCAAAAATTTCTCAAAAAAAGGAACGCTTCAGGCCGGGTGAAAAGGCAATTGCCGACTGCAGGATTTCAACTCAAAATAGGAAGCTGATAATCAATCTCCTGCACATTAAAAAAGAACAAATGGTTTATTACTGGACCAATGGATATTGGGATGTTGGGATGTTGGGATGAATCCCAACGTCCAAAGTTCCAAATGTCCAGTAGTATAAACAAATGGTTTACAGCATCTGTACTCTGGGCAATTTGGCATGGAAAGGGGCACAAATGTAGAAAAAACGAACTAAATATCCTGAGCCTGCAGAATAGAAGTATTCGATTGTGTTGTTCAAAAATAAAAACCGAGGTATATGAAAAGGCCTCCCACGCCTTTAATTCTTAAAGGAAAGCCCAGCCCACGGGCGAGGGACAAGGGCGCGCGATGGGCAGTCGAATTGTCATTTTTTATTTTTGAACGCCTTTAATTATCCAGCAAAAATCTCACCTTATCTCCCGGCGCGAGCTGGGCCGGCACATCCAGATCACGATCCTGAATATTAGCCAGGCGCGGATAGCCGCCCGTAGTTTGTGCGTCAGCCAGCAGCACAATGAGCTTTCCGGAGGGCAACACCTGAATAGTCCCGGGAACAATGCCGCTGGAGATCAGTTCTCCTCCGGGCCGGTAATCCGGCAGACCTTCTTCCAGCCGATAACCCATCCGGCTGCAATCAGGGCTGAGAGTGAAAGCGTGACTGGTCAAATAGTCAATGCTGGCCGGAGAAAAGCGATCAAACTCCGGACCGGGAATAAGTCGTAAAGTTGCCTGAGCGGAATAGAAGGGTCTTTTTTTCACTTGCCTGGACTCAATGGGCGTACCGCCACGTATGCGTAGCTGCTGACCTCTTTCCAAAACGCTACCGGACGGCCAGATCTGCCCGCCTACCCGAAGCGCACTCTGACTACCCAGCCAGGTGGGAACATCCCAATCGCCACGAACTCCCAGATAAGCGCGACAACCCTGTACCCGGGTGCCAAAGGACAAATGATCACCGGCCGATATGGATAAGGTACGGTACATAGCAGCGGGCTGACCATTGATCTGTGGGCTGAGATCCGCTCCGGTCAGCGCAATCTGAATCGGTCCCTCAAATTCGATCTCCGGCCCAAGGAGGGTTATCTCCAACACCGGATGGTCCGGTGATTGTTCCAGTAACCAGTTGGCAACCTGTGCTGCCTGTCGATCCAGCGCGCCCCCTATCGGTAAGCCAAAGGCCTGATAGCCGTTCCGGCCGGCGTCCTGCAGTAAGCTCAGCATACCCGGTTTAAGGATGCGCATAGTGATCCAGTTAGCTTTCCGATCCGGCATTGCATTCTTTATTTTCTGGCCATAAGCAACCTATCTGTAATGGCTTTGAAACGACAAATGAAATTAAGACCATCCAGAATAGGATACCTGACAGCTAAGTTGTACTTTTTGGATAATTTATCACACCATCCGGCAAGAAAGATTTATTAGAGACGGAGAATAAATAAATGAAAAAGTATTTTGAATATGTATTGCTGATGTCCGTTTGCGGATTCCTGTCCTGCGCCGGAAGTAAAAAAATGGACGTACCGGCTGAAACCGTACCCGGTGAAGTAAGCTCAACGACAACTTCCCCGGCGATCGATTTTTGGTACGGACACCAACAGCGATTTGGCCATATCGGACAAGCTCAGTGCTGGATTAATATTCTGGGTAATATCAGCAATGCGGAAAATTTGGATCGGGTCCTTTTTCAGGTCAATGACGGCCCGGAGCAGCCGCTGACCCTGGGAAGCGATCAACACCGGCTCGCCATGCCGGGAGATTTCAACGTAGAACTGGCCTGGGATGAAATGCCGCTGGATACCAACAGACTTACCGTCCGGGTTTATCCCAAACAGGGAGATCCGGTTACGGATACGATGCAGGTAATAGTTGATAAGGAAGAAATATGGCCGCTCCCCTACTCCGTCAATTTTTCGGGAGGAGAAAATATTCAGAATCAGGTCCAAGTGGTGGACGGCCGGTGGGAATCGACCGCAAGCGGCGTACGCACGGTGCTTCCCTATTACGACCGGGTACTGAGTATGGGTGATACCACCTGGACGGATTATGAGGCTACTGTACAATTGACCGTACATGGTTTCATCCCGCCGGCACCGGGCCCGCCTACCTACAATGTCACTCATTTCGGTGTAGCGTTGCGTTGGCGCGGGCATCACACCGACGGCCGGCAACCCAGTCGGAAGTGGTATCCGCTGGGTGCACAGGGAGAATTTCTGCTGAAAAACGAATTGGACAGCTGCCAGTGGCGCATACTCTTTGATGGGGGCAACAAGAACAAGCCCATCCAATATGCCTCCGGACGAAACCGGCTGATCCCGGAGCAAAGGATGACGATCAAAGCGCAGGTACAGACCATGCCGGACAGCCGAACCCGTTATCGATTCAAACAGTGGACCAGCGTTCAGGCAGAACCGGCCACCTGGGACGTTGAGGGCTTCGAAGCCGGCGATTACCCTTCCGGTGCGCTTTGCCTGGTACCGCACAATTCGGACGTTACCATACATTCCGTACAGGTAGTTTCACTCGACAACTAAATACTTGAGTCGTGAATACCAGATTCCAGCAAAAGGTAGCCATAGTGACCGGTGCGGGCAGCGGTATCGGTTTTGAGATTGCCCGGCAACTGGCCTGCGAAGGTGCAGTAGTGCTGCTAAACGACCTGCACGAAACTGTAGCCGAAGAGGCAGCTGCAAAGATCAATACAGAAGCTCCAAGCAGCTGTGTGCCTTTGGCTGGTGATGCTTCCAGTGTAGCATTTATCAATAGTCTAGTGGCAAAGTCGGTTGAACTGTACGGACAGCTTGATCTGGTGGTCGCCAATGCCGGGATCACTTATTTTGGTGATTTCTTTCAATTCCAGGAAGAAGAGTTCGTAAAGATCATGGATCTAAACCTGAAGGGGACTTTTTTTCTGACGCAGGCCGCTGCCTGTCAGATGCGAAAGCAAACTACAGACGGTCGGATCCTATTGATGTCTTCCACCATTGGCAGCCGGGCGTATCCTTACCTGACGGCCTACAGCATGAGTAAGGCGGCCATAAGTATGATGGCGCGTAGTCTGGTTTTGGAACTTTCACCGCATAATATTGCCATCAATGCCATTGCTCCCGGCGCCACGCTGACCGAGCGTACCCAACTGGAAGACCCTGCCTATGAAGCCGTGTGGAGTCAGCTAAATCCCAATGGAAAGATCGGCCGACCAGGAGATATAGCCGATGCGGCT
>JAGQXH010000842.1 GCA_020436695.1 Lewinella sp.
AGATCGCCCGCAGGCATTTCAAAGGCGGAGGACACAAAAACGCGGCCGGTGGGGCATCCTTTAAAGGATTGCGTACGACTCTTAAGCGTTTTAAAGATCTGTTACCACTGTATAAAGATCAACTCAATTCATCATCAATTATCACTTAAATACATGCATTATTTATTGCGTTATTTTGCATTTGTCGCTTTTGCGGCAATCTTGGTTCTGACGTCCTGTAATCAGACGCCGACCGTTCAGACTGCTTCAGACGGCACCGAGTTTATCGTGCATACGAACAAAGGTGGCGAAAAAGTAGAGCCAGGTGAATTTGTATACTACCACGCCCAGCGCCGGAAAGGAGATGAGGTGGAAAGCAGAAGTCGGGATTTGGGAGATCCTCAGATCTTTCAGATACCGGCCGAAAAGGATCCTAATAGCCCAACGGCATTGTTAGAAGATGTGTTATTGTCTATGGGAGTTGGCGATAGCGCTACGATCACACTCCGACTGGATACTTTGCCCAGCAAACCTCCCGGGTTCGAAGATGTAGACGTAATGTATTTCGACATGGTCGTTGTTGACGTGAAAAGCGAAGCCGATTTTCAGGCTGAGCAATCTCAAAAACAGGCCGAAGCGGAAGCCGAAGCAGAGACCATACGAGCTCGGGCGCCGCAGGTTCTCGCTGCTGCCAAGGACATGGTAGCTAAATATGCAGCTGGCGAACTGGCAGGCCAGGTGCAACGCACCGGTACCGGCCTGGGCTATATTATTGAACAGGAAGGTAGCGGACCCATGCCTGAAGCAGGAAGAGCCGTTTCTGTTCAATATGCCGGGTTGCTGACCGATGGCACAGTGTTCGATAATTCCTTCGAGCGTGGCAGCCCGATCCAGTTTCCGCTGGGTGTAGGCCGGGTGATCCCGGGATGGGATGAAGGCATTGCCCTGCTTAAAGAAGGAGGTAGCGGCTATCTGTTCATTCCTCACCAATTGGGTTATGGAGAAGCCGGATCGCCTCCGGTAATCCCGGGTAATGCCGAATTGGTATTTTTTGTTGAATTAATTAAAGCAAACTAAAAGCATGACCACAGATCAGTTGAAAGAACTGAACGAGCGCCTGGTGTCGTTAAGGAGGTATCTTTGACGTCGATGAGCGCAAACGTCAGATTGAAGACAAAGAACAACAATCACTGGATCCAAAATTTTGGGATGACCCCAAACGTGCGGAAACCATTCTTAAAGAGCTGAAAAGCCATAAGAATTGGGTGGATCAGTACGAGCAGGTAGCTACATTAGTAGAGGATACAGAAGTATTGCAGGAATTTTATCAGGAGGGAGAAGCCTCCGAGGCTGAAGTAGAGAACCGGTATCAGGAAGCGCTGGAAGCCATGGAAGACGTGGAATTCCATTCCACGCTCAACCAGGAAGAAGATGAACTTGGAGCCATTCTCGAGATCAATGCCGGAGCGGGTGGTACGGAAGCCTGTGACTGGGCCGAAATGCTGTATCGCATGTACCTGATGTGGGCCGAGAAAAGCAAATTTAAAGTATCGGAACTCAACAACCAGCCCGGTGATGTTGCTGGTATCAAATCAGCTACCCTGGAGATCTCCGGTGATTTCGCCTACGGTTTTCTGAAAGGAGAGAACGGTGTGCATCGTCTGGTGCGGGTCAGTCCCTATAATGCTCAGGGCAAGCGGATGACTTCTTTCGCCTCGGTCTTCGTACATCCCATGATCGATGACCGGATTGAAGTGGATGTTAATCCAGCCGACCTGGACTGGGATACTTTCCGGTCGAGTGGTGCCGGTGGACAGCACGTCAACAAGACGGAATCCGCAGTAAGGGTTCGCCACCTTCCGAGTGGGATCGTGGTGGAATGCCAGCAGGAACGCTCCCAGCATATGAACCGGGAAAAAGCCATTCAGATGCTGAAATCCCGTTTGTACGAACTGGAGTTGGAGAAAAAGCGGGCCGAAAAGCAGGCTGTTGAATCCACCAAGATGAAAAATGAATGGGGCTCTCAGATCCGTAGCTACGTATTGGATGATCGCCGGGTAAAAGATCACCGTACCGGCTATCAGACCAGTCAGACAGATGCCGTTCTGGACGGCGATCTGGACGATTTTTTGAAAGCCTATCTAATGCATCATGAGTCGTAAAGACTATCTGTCGGGAGGATCTCCTGAGTTGGAAGGGAGATCCTCCGACAGACATTTTTCCAACTTTTTTAGGCTGACCCAGGTGGCTGCCATTGCTGTTTTCATGGGGCGTGCCTGGCAACATCTCCGTTGGGATGCGCCGTATCGCGATCTGTTCTGGGATGAGAACTGGATGGGAGGGATTGTTCGATTTCTGGGGTATCCGGATTGGCAGGCATATGTAACTGATCCATCAAATGATGCGGCCATGCAATGGCTCGTTAAAGGAATGGGTTGGTTTTATGTGCTGTGTACGATAGCAGCTGTCTTCATCATAAAGATCGGTAAACCTGCCCGTTGGCTGGTGCGTATTGGCGGCATCACCCTCATATTTCTTGCTGCGCTCTATACCAAGGAAAAGTTTTTTTCTATCGGTCAGTTTTTCGAATATTCCCTCCAGTGGTCAACGCCTTTCTTTCTGGCCGCATTTGTTCAGCAAACCACTATCACAAAGAGACAGGAGATCTGGTTGAAGATCGCTGTTGCCCTCACCTTTATCTGTCACGGCTTGTATGCGATCGGCTATTATCCACGACCGGAATTATTCCAGACCATGGTGATCAATATTCTGGGTGTGAATAATGATCAGGCCTGGCAATTCCTGAATCTGGCCGGATTGATGGATTTTATAGCAGCCATAGCACTATTTATTCGCTGGAAAAAGATCTATCTTATCGCCCTGCTCTATCTCACCTTTTGGGGCTTCATGACCACTATTGCCCGGCCCTGGGCTTTTGTGTATTGGGAGTTTCTGGGCTCCGGCCTGGCCCAATGGTTACACGAGAGTTTGTACCGATTGCCGCATGTATTAATGCCTTTTGCCCTCTTGTATTGGTATTGGTCAGAAAGAAAATAATAGGGGATTGTCAATAATATTCTATGATGCTAAACTGAACTGAAAGGGAATATTTCCCAATGAGCGTTTCGTCGCTGCATGGCTCCATTGCTGTTACATCTCAATGTAACAATGAAGCAATGGAACAGGAGCGATGGTATCTGGCGGGCTTGATAGGGTAATAGCAGCTTTTCAGATCAGATAGCTAGCACTTCTGCCATCCGGACCAACTGACTATCCGGAGCACGGTTCTTGCTGATGGCATCTTCAAAAGGCGTAAACTTCACCTTATTGTTGACCAGGCCGGCCATAACCCCGGACCTGCCTTCAAGCAGTCCTTCTACAGCAGCGAAGCCGAGACGGCTGGCTAATACCCGGTCAAGGGCAGTAGGTGAACCACCACGCTGAAGGTGCCCGATAATGGTAACCTTGGTATCGTAG
>JAGQXH010000843.1 GCA_020436695.1 Lewinella sp.
TAGGGCAATGCCCCGAGCGGAGTCGAGGGGCTGACGGACGGGCCACCTGCGGTGCCCCTGACGGGGAGACTAACTCATCAACCTACATAGATTGATAAAGGGGACGCCCGTCAGTGAGCCCCTTGGGGCGAACGGCTGTCAACCACTAAGCAACGCGCAAGTGGTAGTCGTCAGTCTCGACACGTAGTGTATGGGGCGGTCGTTCCGGCCTTTCGTCTACGTTTTCCCCCAATTCAACCATATACTTCAGGATTTTCGGTTTTTTATATGGAAATTGGCGCCGATTTTCATACAAAAAACCAAATCTATGCAAAAGAAGTTATGGCTCTCCTTGTTGTTGGTAGCTTCCCTGTGGGGAGCCGGACTGGCACAAATGAACCAGATAAAATTTGAGGAGTACAAGCTGGATAACGGCTTACAGGTGATCTTACACCAGGATAAGTCAACTCCTATTGTGGCCGTCACGGTGATGTACCACGTCGGTTCCAAAAATGAGAAACCAGATCGTACCGGTTTTGCCCACTTTTTTGAGCACCTGCTGTTCGAAGGATCTGAAAATATTGACCGGGGTGAATTCGATAAGTACGTCACCAATGCCGGTGGTACCCTGAATGCCAATACTACCTGGGACCGCACTTTCTACTACGAGATCCTGCCTGCCAATCAAATGGATCTGGGGCTGTGGCTTGAATCGGAGCGTATGCTGCACGCCAAAGTGGACGAAAAAGGGATTGAGACTCAACGGGAAGTAGTGAAAGAGGAAAGACGTCAGCGGATAGACAACCAGCCCTATGGCTCACTCTTACAGGAGATCTTCTCGCATGCTTTTCACGAGCATCCATACCGTTGGCCGGTGATCGGCTCTATGGAAGACCTGGAAGCGGCTACGGAAGAAGATTACAAAACCTTCTATGAAACTTACTATGTCCCCAACAATGCCATTCTTTCCATCGCCGGAGATATAGACATAACGCAGGCTAAGAAATCCATTGAAAAATATTTCGGCGGTATTCCGAAAGGCACCCGGCCCATCAACCGTCCTGACATTAAAGAACCGCCGCTGGGTAAGGAAGTAAGGGATACCATTTACGATAATATTCAGTTGCCGGCAGTCATACAGGCCTATCGTATTCCGGCACAAAATACAGATGATTTCTATGCCGTCAGTATGCTGAGCACCCTGTTGTCGGATGGAGAAAGTTCCCGTTTATACCGGGCACTTGTGGATGAGCAGCAAAAGGCGCTGGCTGCAGCCAATGTTCCCCTTCCTACGGAAGACCCAGGGTTGACCGTCTCTTTCGGCATCGCCAATGTGGGCGTGAATGTGCAGGAACTGGAAGACGCTATGGATGCTGAGATCGCCAAAGTACAGAACGAACTCATTTCCGAAAAAGAATTCCAGAAATTGCGGAATAAGGTGGAAAATGATTTCGTCACCGCCAACTCACGGGTAGTGGGTATTGCCGAAAGCCTGGCCAATTACAAAATGTACTTCGGTGATGCCAATCTGATCAATACCGAACTGGACCGGTATCTGAGTGTGACCCGGGAAGATATTCGCGAGGCGGCCCGCAAATACTTAAGTAAGAAGAACCGCGTGAGCCTGCATTATCTGCCGAAACCGACGCAGCCCTAAAACGGTTCACGGTTGAAGTTAGCGTTTGGCTAACCTTTTACTTTACTGATCAAAAAACTAAAAATGAATTATAAATCGCATTTTCTTTTGCTGTTCCTGCTCGTCATGGGTTTAAGCGCAACAGCTCAGGATTTCCGGAAACAGGCTCCCAAAGCGGGACCGGCCCCAAAGATTGAGATCGGAGAATATTCCACCTTCAAATTGAAAAACGGACTGACCGGTATCGTAGTGGAAAACCACAAACTGCCGCGGGTGAGCTTCCGTCTGTTTCTGGATCTGCCGCAGATCGCGGAAGGGGACAAAGCCGGTGTGGCGAACATCGCCGGGGATCTTCTGAGTAAGGGTACGACGGAGATGAAGAAATCGGAGATCGATGAAGCCGTGGATTTTATCGGCGCATCACTCAATACCAGTGCCGGTGGGGCCGGAGCCGCATCTCTGACCAAATACAAAGATCAGATCATGGAGATCCTGGCTGATGTGGTACTGCATCCTTCTTTCCCGGAGGAGGAGTTTGAGAAAATTAAAAAACAGACACTTTCCAGCCTGGCTGAACAAAAGGCCGATCCGAATTCCATCGCTTCCAACGTAACACAGAAGCTTCGCTACGGAGCGGATCATCCATACGGTGAGCTGGTTACCGAGGCCACTGTCGGCAATATCACGTTGGATGATGCAAAGGACTTTTACAAAACTTATTTTCAGCCTTCCATAGCCTATTTCGTGGTGGTAGGGGATATCACGCCCAAGGAAGCCCAGGCCACGGCAGAAAAATATTTTTCTCCTTGGAAAGGTACTGCGGTAGCGGAAAAGGAATATGACATGCCGGAAAAACCTGCGGCAACCGAGCTGGATTTTGTGGATAAGGCCGGTGCCGTCCAATCGGTGATCAATCTGACCTATCCCATCGAATTTAAAAGAGGACAGCCCGACGCAGCGGCCGTCAACGTGATGAATACCATTTTGGGCAGCGGAGATCTTTCTTCCCGCCTTAACCTCAATCTGCGTGAAGATAAGGGATATACTTACGGCGCCTATTCTCAGGCAGTTACCGATGAATACGTCGGCTATTTCAATGCAAGTGCCAGCGTGAGGAACGAAGTGACGGACAGTGCCATCGTGGAATTGCTGCATGAACTGGAACGCATTCGCACCGAGCCGGTTTCGGATGAAGAACTGCAAAAAGCCAAAAGTATCTTAGCGGGCAGTTTTTCCCGTAGTCTGGAACAACCGCAAACAGTAGCCAACTTTGCGCTTTACACCGTCCGGGACGGTTTGCCGGAAGACTACTACGCCACTTATCTGGAACGTTTGTCCAATGTGAATAAGGAGGATGTGACGGCTGCCGCCAAACGCTATATCCATCCGGACCGGGCGCATATCATCGTAGTGGGCAATAAGAGTGAGGTAGCCGATAAACTGGCCACTTTTGCTGCCGATGGAGCGGTGAAGTATTTCGACAATTACGGTGAACCGGTCAAAATGGAAGCGTTCACCATGCCGGCGGATATGACGGCCGAAGCCGTGATCAGTAATTATGTAGCAGCTATCGGCGGTAAGGAGAAGATCAATACCGTAGAGGATCTTACCACTACCATGAATGCGTCAGTTCAGGGACAAAACCTGCAAACGGTAGTGAAGCGCAAGGTACCGGATATGATGGCCATGGATATGACGGTAAGCGGCATGCCGTTTATGGTCCAGAAATTTGACGGTGAAAAAGGATCTGCCATGCAAATGGGACAGGAGATCCCTCTGGATGAAGCATCCCTGGCTGCTATGAAAGCGCAGTCGTATATCGTACCGGAAATGCATTATG
>JAGQXH010000844.1 GCA_020436695.1 Lewinella sp.
TTATCGCTACGGAAACGGTTAGTTTTATATAAAAAAAAAGGCCTTCCGTCACATTTTCGGGGAAAATGTGTTAAAGTTTTCATCTATTTTGCAGAAATGTGCACGCAAACAGCCGGCAAAATTGGATGTCTAGGCATCTTTTTATACATTTGCGACTGACTATGAACTACACTTTGCGCCTGGCGTTCTAACCATTACGGACAGCCGGGCTTTTTTTTTCTTATTCGTCCACAGCTATTTTATCGGCCATTCCAATCTGTAAGGCTTTCAACTTACCTTTGCCCGTATGATATCAATCAATATTGCCATCCTTGGAGCCGGTCCCGGAGGGGCTGCCACGGCGCTGAGACTGAGTTATCTGGGTATTCCCTGTACATTGATCGACAAAGCGGTTTTTCCGAGAGACAAGATCTGCGGTGATGCCATCAGTGGCAAAGTCACGACCCTCCTGCACCGGCTGGATCCCGTTATTCTGGATCGATTTCACCGCCTCAGTGTGCAGTCGGATGTGTGGGGTTTGCGATTTTTTTCGCCCAATGGGGTGCCTGTCGATGTTCCCTTTCCCATCAAAGCAGGTTCCGGGCATGCTCCCGGTTATGTGTGCAAACGGCTGGATTTTGATCAGTTCCTCATCGATGAGGTCAAAAAACGGGATGATATCAGTCTCCATCTGGGACAGGAGATCAGTGATTTTTCCCGTACCGTTAACGGTTGGCAACTTCGCTCAAAAGATGGGACGTTTCAACTGGAATGCCGCCTGCTTATTGTAGCAGATGGGGCCCAGTCCCGCTTCAGCCGGACGGTAGCCGGTTTGGAGAAAGACCCTGCGCATAATGCCGCAGCTTTGCGAGCCTACTACCGCAACGTCAGTGGTATGAGTGAAGAGGGCTTTATCGAACTGCATTTCATTAAAGACATTACTCCCGGCTATTTCTGGATATTTCCACTTCCGGACGGAATGGCCAATGTGGGCCTGGGGATGCGCAGTGATGTATTGGCAAAAAAAGGTCTGAAACTCAAGGATACCCTGCTGCAGATCGTTGCCGAAAGTCCCAGCATCAAAGAGCGCTTCAAAGATGCCGAACTCGTTGATAAGATCTACGGTTTCGGGCTGCCGTTGGGGTCTAAAACGCGCTCCATTTCCGGCGAACACTATCTTCTGGTCGGCGATGCCGGTCACCTCATCGATCCCATTACCGGGGAGGGGATCGGCAACGCAGTATACAGTGGTTTCATCGCGGCGGAACTGGCGGAACAATGCCTGGTAGAAAATGACTTTTCGGCCGGGCGACTGAAAGCTTATGATGAAAGAGTAGCCCGGGTTTTGGGTAAGGAAATGAAGCTAAGTTACCGCATGCAAAAGCTGATGGCCTATCCCGGTGTAGTGAACATCATGGCCAGAATAGTAGCGGGAAATCAGAAAATGTTGCAGATCCTGTCGCGCATGTATTCGGATTTTGATCTGCGAACGCAATTGGCCCGGCCGTGGTTCTGGATCAAAATGTTTATTAAAAAGGGGTGATTCGGTGCTTGTTACTGGGTGTCCGGTATTCGGTATTGACATATCCGAATACCGGACACCGAAAATAAACTACTGAATAGAAATGTCTCCGTCGTAAGCCACGATCTTGATCTTGGGGCTGGAATCTGTAGCTCCCTTGGTTTTTCCGTTCATTTCCAACCGGTCGTTCTTTTCCTTATAGATCTGAGATTCAAAGCGGCTTTCGGGGTATTTGAAATCCCCGTAAGTCATATTGACCTCCAACTGGAATTCCGTATTGTTGGGCAGCACTATCTTCAGATCGGTATACTTTCCTTCAAAGTCAATGCCTTCCAGAGGGCCGTCCATTTGATCGATCTTTAATTCGTCGTCATAAGAGCGCAGGTAGATCTTATTGCGCAGATTGCCAAATTCGTATTCTGTGTATTTGGAGGTGGAAGAGAAACTGCCGACCCGTTCCGCTTTCACATTATCATCGTAGGAATTCTCGAAAGACAGGCGACCTACCTCTTTGAGCGTGAAATCGGAATATTTACTTTTTACCAGCAGCTCATTCCCTCCGTCGCTTACTATATCGGCATCGTATATATCCAGTCGCCCGTTGTTGAAACGACCGATCTTGAATTCGGAATATTTATCCTGCAGCGTCAGTTCTCCTTTAATCGTTTTCCAACTGATCTTGTCATCATAGGTATCTGCATCCATATTGTCGAAGCTGCCCATTTCCAGTTCTGAATATTTGCTGGTCAGTTTTACGGTCTTTCCGTTGCCGAATTGGAGGTCGCAATCGTATAGTTCCAGGGTGCCGTCACCGAAATTCCCTATTGATCCCTTGCTGTATTTGGATTCAACAACAAGTTTTCCGTTGATATCGCCAACCACCATCCGGCCGCTGTAAACGTTGAGGTGCAGGTCATTGTTGAGGCCATTCTCAATGCGGATCTCATCGTATTTATTACTGACCGACAGCTTAGTGGCGGATGGAACACGTACGATGGCCTCGATGCGCAGGTTCCGCAGCTTACCGGTACGGGTACCGTCCTGAAATTCCAGTTTGGTCACCCCGTTGCGGGAATTCCAGTTCCGGACTTTAAAGTGGGTGATAACCTCCAGTGTGCTGCCTGTCTCCTGTACCTCAAACTCGAAATACCGCCGGAGTAATTCCAGATCTTCTGCTTCGGCGGCTTCTCCGTAGAGCGTACCGGTAATGCTGATCTTACCATCGGTAGCCGGTAAGACGGTTAGCGGCCCGTAGCGGTGTTCAATACTGAGCTCCGACTTGGAGGCAAATGATTTTTCGATCTTTTTGATCTCCGGCGCCTGTGCCTGTAAGCTGGAACTGCTGCCAAGCAGAAAGACAAACAGGAATAATGCAAATGATAAAGTATGTTTATGAATCGTCATGGTTTGTTTTTTTAATGTTGATTGATTTGGGTGGTTGGGATAATGGGACGTTGGGACGTTTGGACGTTTGGACGTTTGGAGGTTGGGATAATGAGAGTGTTCATGTGTTCGTGTTTTGATGTGCTCACGAGTCAGGTAAAATATTGAAAATCAAAATTTCACTCTCGATACACCAAGAAGGAGACACAGTTGACTGGACACTCCCGGATAATCTATGGATCTCCCAACATCCATAAATCCCAATATCCATAAATCCAAACATCCATAAATCTAAATATCCATTGATCCCAATATCCATAAATCCAAACATCCATCAAATAGATCTGGCTTCCTCCCGGGCCTCCAGCCGCCGACGTTTGTCGATCTCGCGGGAAAGTTGTTCCAGTATTCGCAATTTTTGTTCGTAATACTGCATGAGGGTGCGCACCCACTCTTCATTATCGAATACTTCGGGAAGGTCTGCCAGTTGCTGACGGTGAATATTTTCCAACTCATCCAATTCGTTGAAAATATCGATGTAATCTTGTCTTTCCAGTTGATTGAGT
>JAGQXH010000845.1 GCA_020436695.1 Lewinella sp.
CTTTACGGCGTTTATATTCCTAAAGACCTGGGAGAGGTTTTCGTTCAGTTCAATAAATTGACGGATGAGGACTCCCGAAGCAAGTTTAAAGCCATGAGCGAGGAAGATGCCCGTCATAAACTGCATTTCAGTTTGGGGCGCTGGATCATTCGCAACTGGGGATTTTACGGCGGATCACGCCTCTCCAAATACCTCAATGATATTGGTTTGTACGAGCCGGATGATATGGCGCGTTTTCTCATTGTTACTTATCACCGGGAATTAAACGAGAAGCCATTACAGGTGAAAGAACTGGTCGCAGCATTTCAGGAAGCACAGCGCCGGGAAAAGGAAAAACGGCTACAGCAAGGCACGATTATCCACCAGGAGACCCGTAAAAAAGCACCCAAAGAAAACTAAGTATTCTGATACCCGCTTATAATTGTTCATCTATGTCTTTCTCACATGAAGTGGCCTGAATTCGATTACAAATGGGGCGTTGCATTGGGCGTATTGGGATTTCTTTGTCTGGTGGGATTGTATGCTTTGGAAATTCCCTATTTTAATCGCTACTTCTCTTTCTCCAGATTACTGATCTATAGTGAGGTCTTCGGTTTGATCGTTGGCGGCACCGCAGCCTGGTACCTGGGGCGGGATCTTACGGACAGCTATGATCTTATGCGGCTGCGGATCGGACTGGTATTTGCCGGCTTGTTTTTTGGGCCTCTGTTTTTTAGCCTCTTCAATCGCATTCTGGATCCCTGGCCAAGGAATGTCGAACTGGTAGAATTTGCGGGCATTGAAGGACGGGTCAGCAGCAGGTTCGGCCTGCCAAATCAGGAAGAGAGCGCTGACGCCAATGCATACCACATTTATTTTTACCGCGACAACCAACTGACGCGCATCGTTTTCGATAAAAACCCTGACCTGGAGGATGTCCGCGAAGGAGATCAGATCGGTATTTTGGTGCGTAAGGGATTGTTTGGAGTAGAATGGGTGCAAAAAATACAAAGTGGCCGGGACGCGCCCAGTATTATTTGAATAAAACTGCGCTCCCGTTAATCTAGACGCCAATACATGCTTATCCACCAGTCTTTATTTTCTTACAATTCATTTGGGATCGATGTACATGCCGACCTGTTCACAGCGGTAAGATCAATCGACCAGTTAGCTGAAATACTAATAAAGCATTCTCAGCCTAAAATGGTATTGGGAGGAGGGAGTAATGTACTGTTCACCCATGATCCCGAATCCATCATATTACACAACCAGATTTTGGGGAAAGAGGTGTTCCGTCAATCGGATACTCAGATCGTAGTTCGCATCGGAGGCGGTGAGAACTGGCACCAGGTTGTGCTGTGGTGTCTGGAAAATAACTGGGGAGGTGTGGAAAATCTGTCGCTGATTCCCGGTACGGTAGGGGCGGCGCCTATTCAGAATATTGGGGCCTATGGGGTTGAGCTAAAAGATGTGTTCTTTGGCCTGGATGCGATTGATCTGACAACCGGACAAAGCCGGCATTTTTCTCCGAATGATGCACAATTTGGCTATCGGGATAGTATTTTTAAGCGGGAACTGAAAGGAAAGCTATTTATTACCCATGTTTACTTTCAATTGTCTCGTAACAACCATCAGATCAATACTGAGTACGGTGCCATACGGGAAATGCTGGATCAACTACAGATTAGCCAACCCGGTATACAAGACGTTAGCCGGGCCGTGGTCGCTATTCGCCGGTCCAAACTACCCGACCCGAAAGAATTGGGTAATGCCGGTAGCTTTTTTAAAAATCCGGAAATAGATGCGGTTGCCTTTGACCGGCTACAGGCCAAATTCCCCAGTCTCGTCTTTTACGCACTGGATAATAATCGCTTCAAACTACCGGCCGGCTGGCTGATTGATCAGTGCGGCTGGAAAGGCAAACGACTGGGGCCGGTAGGCTGTTATGAGAAACAGGCGCTGGTGTTGGTCAATTACGGTGGTGCCACCGGTCAGGATGTGCTGAACCTGGCTTCCCGCATCATGGATTCGGTAGAAGAACGTTTCGGCATCCGATTGGAACCGGAAGTAAATATACTATAGTCTTGTCGTCGAAAGCAGGCTGCCGAACAGGATATTCCAGAAACTATTTCTTTTTCCTCTTCGTTTTGGCCACCGTCTTTTTCACCGTAGTTTTCTGAGGCGTTTCCACTACCGGTTCTTCCTGCATTTTCCGGTAGAATTGATATCCGTAATAACCTGCAATCCCTAAGATTCCCAAAATGATGATCAGCGAAGACACCAGAGAAATAGCTACGCCGGCTTTATAAATATCCGGTGAGAACTCAAAGACAATGGTGTGTTGCCCCGAAGGCAGCCGTAATGCACGCAGCAGGTAGTCCACTCGGATGTGCTCCACCGGTTCTCCATCAATATAAGCCTGCCAGCCCTTATGGGGGCCATACCAGACCTCTGAGAATACCGCGAGTTGTTCGCTGCTGCTGTTACTTTTATAGGTCAGTTTATCGGGAGCGTATTCGGTCAATTCGATGGTGCCGGTGCCGTCCGGGCTGAGGCCACTCACATAATTCTGGAATTCATCATGTACCACAGCGGTCTGTGCCGGATCAAAGTCAGTTAGCGCATCGATCTCGGCATTGGCGTTGGGTACCATTTCAATATCACTGACAAACCAGGCATTGCCTAATGCACCGGGGTTCACTACCGCCGCGGCTTGATTATCCGGCCCGGGCTGAATGAAATACTTGGTATTAAGCATATCCAGGATTGCCTGGTTGCCTGCCTGTATGTGGTGTTCGATGATATCCTGATAGCGCTGCAACTTGGCGGCATGGTATCCGCCGATAGATTTATGATAGTAAGAGGTTTGGGTTGATTCAAAGGGGTTGACGGTCAGATCCAATACCCGGAAATCCAGAGATTTGTCCTGTAGGATCTGGGTATCGACCGGCCGCGGGTTGTGGCTGGACTCGATAGTCCGCTTGGGATAAAAAGAATCCTCATTGATATATCGGCGGCCGACTCCCCACATATCAAAAAGCACCAATACCCCGAGGCCGAGCATCAGCCATTTTTTATCCAGTTTGTTTTGAATAAAAGCCCAGATCCCGGCAGCACTAAGTCCGATCAGGATAAGACTGCGAAGGGAATCGGAACGCATCAGCGATTTGCGCATGGATATTAGAAGATCCGGTCGGAAATTTTGTGCCCGCTGGGGATCAGTGGGATGGGTGAAATCAAACATGGATGGCCCCAGGAGTAGGAAAAACAGACATATGCCGCCAAGGATCCCACCGGAGATCATCAGACTACGCATCACTTCCTGAGTGGATACTTCGCCTTTGATGATCCGGTTGACGGCCAAAAAACCAAGTGTAGGTACCAGTATAGCCGCTACGCTAAGGACCGAGTTGGGTGTTCTGAATTTATTGTAGAGTGGCACATGCTCAAAAATAAAG
>JAGQXH010000846.1 GCA_020436695.1 Lewinella sp.
TGAGTGGATACAGGATGAAAAAGATACTCATGATGGCCAGAATGCGGGGCCGTTTATTGCGCCGGATCAGTTGCAGATCCAACTGGATAAGGTGACCGATCTTTCCAAAGCGACTTAACCAATCGAGACGGACCGAGTCGCCGGCTTCCTCTTTTTGGGAGGAAACGAGCTTATCCAGATAGATGTTACGGTAAAAAATACGGTAGGCCAACCCATATAACGCGACAAACAAAAAAAGGGGGATCAATACCGCAGGAACAAAGGCCTGCGCCCAGTCGAGATACTGTCCAAACCAGGTCGACAAAGGAAATACGCCTTTTAGATCGAGATATCCAAACGTAATAATACCGATCACGATCAGCAGCGCCGCAACCGGCCGCAGCATGAACGACCGCTTGAGCAAAGTAGCGATAATATGATTGGATAACAAAAGGAGATAACAGGTCAAAAACCAGAGCCAACCCGACGCCCCCAGGGCCGGAATAGCTACTTTAAACAGAAAAGGGACCAGAAATAAGAGCGGAGCGAGGTTAAAAAAATTAGGTAGTGATTTAACCAACAGATAATGTACCAGTTTCGACCGGCTGATGGGCAGAAGCATATAAGACTGAATTGCCGTTACCGGCAGGTTCTGCAAGAAAAAGCGCATCACCAGATCAAATACGAGATAGTACAGGAAAAACCGGTTGAAGACCTGCAGGGGCTCGGCATCCGGATAAATCCCTTTCAGTAATTCGTCCAGAAAAAATCCCAGGACCAGAAAGTTCAGCATCAGATACAGGGAAAGAAAGATCAGAACGATATTGATGCCGATACTTTTTTGCCAGAATGGAGAGCGTATGCGGGACAGAATATCTAAAGAGAGTAATTTTCTAAACATGAGCCTTTTCCATTATTACATGGCCTAATGTAAACGAAATTAATGGTAAGCAGATGGATTTATTCTACGGACGACTAAATTTCCAATACCAATTTTGATAATGTTATGATGCTGTAATGCTGCGATGCTGTGATGTGGTAGTGTGCGGTAGAAAAAGATCGTGGCACTGCTCCGCGCGGTCAATTTTTGTGATATGGTGATATGGTGATATGGTGATATGGTGATATGGTGATATGGTGATATAAAGGACAATGTATTCCGTGACGAAATGTTGTGATGCAATGAAGATAATATTGCTACCGCATATTACTCATCTCAGCATCACAACATTTTAGTATCACAAAATTAATAAACCACTTCGGTAGATTTCCCAGATTTGGCGGCTTTAAAGATCGCCTCCAGTATTTTTAGGTCTTTCAGTCCTTCTTCTCCCGGTGCTAAGGTCGCGCGGTTTTCCTTGATGGACATTGCAAAATCATCCATTTGGGCCGTCTGCTGATAAGCAGGGGCAGTCAGTTCCATCGGGCCGTCGCTGGTCATGCCCTCAGCTCCCGTGGCATTGAATGCCGGTTGCAGTCGCCACCAGCCTCTTTGGGCGGAAGCATACAGACGGTCGATATAGGTAGAATAGGAAGTACTGTGATTACTCAGCCCTCCATCCGGGAAGCGCATCTGCCAGGTGACCGTTTCATAGATCCCTTTGAAAATATCCGGTTGAAAAACGTAGCCCTGGGCGGTAATACTTACCGGATCGGTGCCGAAAACCCGGCGTGCGCCCTGAATGGCGTACAGCCCAAGATCGACAATGGCCCCGCCACCGCCCATATCTTTATCCAGCCGCCAGGTAGTAGGATCGGCCATGGAGAACCCGAGGCTGGCCTCCACCAGATTGACCTTCCCGTATACCTGTTCTTTGGCCAGCCGGCGTGATTCCAGATGATGGGGTTCGTAATATAACCGATAACCTACCTGCAGTTTCACGCCGGCCAGTTTACAGGCTTCAACCATTTTTTTCCCTTCGTCTACCGACATGGCCATGGGCTTTTCACAAATGACATGTTTACCGGCCTTCGCCGCACGAATGGTGTATTCGGCGTGCATAAAATTGGGCAATACCACATAGACAATGTCAATCTCCGGATTGTCCTTTATGCTATCGAAGGTATCGTAGTTGTAGATATTCTTCTGCGGAATATTAAAATCCTTTGACCATTTCTCTGCTTTCTCCGGAGTGCCGGTCACTATGGCCGCCAATCGGCAATGTTCGGTTTCCTGCAAGGCCGGTGCCAGTTGAAAGGTACTATAACGGCCCAGGCCGACCAGCGCGATCCCCAGCTTTTTTTCTTCCGGTCGAACGGCGGCGATTGAGGCCCCGGGCAGCGCCATTGCACCCAATCCCAGGGCTGAAGCCTGCTTTATAAATTTGCGTCTGTTATTTTTTTTCATCTGATCGAGAATTTACTGCTTACCCAGCTTTTTATTATCCGATTGCATTACATCCTGCATTCAGTCTGCTGTTAATTTCACCAGTTCCGGATTAAAGTGTTCTGCCATATACCGGCTGTTGTACCGGCCATCGCGCCGCATGCGTACGTATTCTTCCATGGAAGGGACTTTGGCAAAAGCGTGCTCTGTACCCGGTAATATTACAAATTTGCCTTTACCCGGGGCGTATCTTTAGTCACAAAAAGCCGGGCAAGAAAAGCCTGGGCATCCCGACTGGCAGTTTCCGTTTGTATCCAGTCATCCCCTCGCACATAGGCCTGATCGCGGAAAACCCGTTGCATATATTCATACCAGGATCCAAAGACCGTACCGTAAACTGCTACTCCCTTTGGCTGGTGCCGCACTGCCAGCAATGGAGCAGTTACACCTCCAAGGGAATGGCCGAAGTAAAAGATATTGTTCTGATCGACAAACTGGTATTTGTCCAGTTGGCTCAAAGCTGCATCAAAGGCTGCAACCTCCGTATCGTAGCCGATATCACCGCAATCCAGGCTCCCGTCACTGTCACCAACACCAGGCTTTTCCACCCGGTACACGGCAAAACCCCGTTCTACCAGGCCGTCGACTAATTGACGAAGAGGAGAATCCGGAAAATAATAGTCATCGATCGAGCCGCAGTCGAAGCCCTGCAGGTATACCACCAACGGCATTTTCCCGTCGGCCTTCGGTTTGTGGATAATAGATCGCAAGCTTCCGCCCCGGAACGGGACCTCATCGTAGATCACTTCCGCAATAGTGGATGTTTCCAGCGGTTTTCCCCGTACCGTACCTTCCAGGTCCTGTAATCTTCGGTTGCGCCAGACTTCTATCTTCAACGTCTCTCCTTCCCGCCAGGTCTGGGTTTGTTGTACTACTGCCTGTACATTTGCGATGGCATTTCCATTCACCTGCACAATAATGTCTCCGGCTTCAAGGCCAAGCGCCTGTCCGGTACTATTGGATAATACTTCACTGATCAAGGCCCCACCGGATTCACCATATCCGGCGGTGTTTTGTTGCGTATCCGTCAACTGTTCTAATCTTACACCAAGGGAGCCCTTT
>JAGQXH010000847.1 GCA_020436695.1 Lewinella sp.
TCAATCGTGATCGTATTGGTTCCTATCTCCCCCCAGCCCAGAGATGGAGAGATGGAAAGATCACCGCTTGCCCCAGACACATAGGATGACGTCGGTCGAAGATCTCTTTCTTTAAAGGGAACCACTGTCGTTACTACAGACATCGGATCAAAGTGGTAATACAGATTGCGAGGGTGAATATAACTATCCCACCACCAACTCATACCTGTGCCCAGCCCTCCGCCGAAAAGTGTAGCCCACATGGCGTTGTGAATATGAATTCCGTCCGGATCGGCCGCGGCCAGTACCGGGCTCCCTCCCAGTCCGAACTCTCCGGTCAGGGTGGGTTTGCCGTAGTCCTGAAGATAACCGGTAATGCCGCCGACAAGTGCTTTCTCAATATTGGCAACATTTAGGTAATAGTGAGTTTGGGTAAGATCAATATCCGGTGCAGACCAAACGATGGGCTCCTGAGCCGCTTCGGCGAAACTGGTAGTGACCAAATGCTGATAGGGATCGATTGTTTTCAGGTAGGCACTCATTTCGATATGCCAGTCGGTTATCTCATCCCGGTGTTGCTCGTAATTATCCGTCCAGCCTACTTCGTTGAATAACTCCCAGGCCATGATGCTGCGGGCATATCCCCAGCGAGCTAAGATATAACGCAGCCGGTTTTTAGTATGTGCTTTGGCAGCTTCATTGGTGAAGAAATCCCAGGTATTTTGGCACGGGCCGCCGTTAGCTGCATTATACGGACTGTCATTCCAGTTGGGATTGATCTGCGTGGCCACCTGACCGTGGTGCTGCAGGCAGAGCATGACGTAAATATCCCGTCCAGCGCAGAAATCAAAAAGCCAGTCCTGATAGGCCATGTTGATCTCCTGGTACCGGCGCAGGCCATCGAAACTGTTCCAGCCGGACCGCCATTCTATTCCCAGCCCCCAATGCGCGTGCCACAAACGAAAGAAATTTCCTCCATTATCACTCAGCGCACTCAGCCAGGACTGGTAATCGGTAAAAGCATTTACATTTTGCCAGGCGATGTTCTCCCCGATCGGGATGTACTGCTCACCGTTGTCGAATTGCAGGTAGTTAGTCGGCGTACTACGTACAAAACCCTTGTTGGTTCCAGTCACGCAACTAAAAGCCCGCGTTTCGCTATTGACCGACCCCATCTGATCGGTAAGGCGAACACTGTAGGTCCATGTACCGGTCTGATCGGGGGCAAAACGGATCCGGAATACACCCTCACTCGCCAGGGGACTTAAAGCTCCATTTTCTGTGTTCAGTTCGAACTCCTGCATGTAAAAACCGTCCACGGTTTGCTGCTGCCCATCAGGTCCGGTAAAAATGCCCTGTACACTTATCTGTTCGTAATCATACGGATTCGTATAAGTAGCAGCTAACGTCAAGGTTAGCTCGAATTTGCCGTATTGTGCAATGACATTACCGGAAGATGCAACCATTTGAATGTCGGGCATTTGAGCATGTATGACCAACGTTGTAAAGCACAGAGCAACTGCGGAGAGTAAGGCTTTATTCATATTTAGCATTAATTGGATATGTGCTAAAGATAATAAGCCCTACTCATAGATAATCAAGATATGAGCGACCTAAATTGCTGATCTCGAAAATTCAGGCAGATCTCCTTCCATCGCTTCTCCTCATCTTTCGTAAGTATTCCCATCAATTGATGGAGTTGCAAACGATTGGCTTCTGCGCCGGAAGTCAGGGTCTGCAATTCTCCCTCATAGTGATCCAGGATGAGCTGCTTTATTTCCGGAGCTTGCATGATAGGCACTACTTTTTCCGCCAGCTTATTCATATTGCGGTAAGACCCCTGCAATTTAAAAGGTGGTGCGGTACGGTCCACTTCAGCCATGGCCGCTGACTGGATATAGGCCCGGTTAATTTTCAGGATCACGTCGCGGATCCGGATCAGTTTTTGCAATACCGACAAATACTCCCTGAGTTCTCCGGGGCTGTGAGCAGCTTCCAGATCCATAGGTTCCGCTTCCTTTTTACCGGCCTGCCGGATCAGGGCATGTACATCCTGCATACTTTTACCCGCCAGTCTGGAGAGTACAGGGTTGGAAGTAAGGGCATTTTCCAGATAACTGAGTTTAAAAGCCTCTTCCCGACCGCCAATGATATCCCCGAGGTTGTAAATATCCGCCCGGTTGGCCAGCATATCCGGTATCCGAAAGCGCTCTCCACTCTCTGTATAGGGGTTGCCCGCCATTACTACAGCCACCCGCTTATCGCGGAAATGATAGGTTTTTGCTTCTCCCTTCCATACCCCCTCAATACGTCTTTGTCCGTCGCAAAGCGCAATGAACTTTTGCAGGAATTCTGAATGGCAGTGTTGAATGTCATCGATATAGATCATCACATTATCACCCATCTCAAAGGCCAAATTCAGTTTTTCCAGTTCCTGCCCGGCCGTCCGGTTGGGAGCATCCTCCGGATCGAGAGAAGTAACGCGCTGGCCAAGCGTAGGTCCGTCGATTTTCATGAAGATCAGGCCCAGCCGGTTGGCGATGTATTCCATCAAAGTCGTCTTACCATAACCGGGAGGAGACAGTAGCAATAGCAGTCCCATCCGGTCAGTCCGGGTATTTTCACCGGCAGTACCGATCTGCTTGGCCAGATTATCGCCGATGATAGGCAGATATACCTCATCGATCAGCTGGTTGCGCACAAATGCACTCATGATCCGGGGCTGGAAAGCTTCAATTCGAAGCTCCTTACGGTAACGGTCGGCATATTTTCGCTTCAACTGATGAAAATGACGGAAACGAGGAACAGTATCCTTTTCGTAAACCCGGAATCGTTGCATGAACCGGGGGTAATCCAAATGATATTTGCCTTCCTTGAGTCGGGGATGATCTCCGCGAAAGCCATCCAGCGTTACCCGGGTGGCTGCTTCCACTTCATGGAAAGTTCCCGTTCGACCATCAATCAGCCACCAGGCCGCTTCCGGGATACAATCCACCGACGCATCATCTCCATTTTCCTGCAGATAAGTGCGTAACCATTCCTGTGCCATCCGGAATTGTTGGACCGGCTGGGCGGAAAGACTCTCCAGTGATTTTTTCAGCGCCTCCTCTTTATTATTTTTTCGGAGCTCATTTTGAAAGTCTTCTGCCAGTTTGCGGGCAGCCGTGCTGAGGACGAAAGTAGTACCCCGGCTCATTTCCCGAAACAGATAAGTGACCGTTTCGCCCAGAAATAGTTCGTTATTATGAATATCAGAAAAAATGCGTTGCAGCTTCATATGTTTATAAGTTAAGCTTGGGAGCTGTTATAAAATGAATGCCGTCAAAGTGCGGTTTCTCCTACGTTGCTACCACCTTTTTCGGTCAGTCCTAGCAGGGATTCGACTAACATCTTCATACATCTGGCTCCTAATTTTCGGATAAATAGACTAAGTCATAAGTCAAC
>JAGQXH010000848.1 GCA_020436695.1 Lewinella sp.
GAATTTTCGGGAGATCTGGTAGAAAAGATCCAGGCGGGCCTGACGGAGCGCAAGATAGGATTACCTACCCGTTTTCTCTACGACAGCAGGATGCCGGAAGAATTGATAATCCGGCTGAAAGCGCTCTTCAAACTGACCAAGAATGACATGATACCGGGAGCCCGATATCATAATTTCAATGACTTTTTCAGTTTTCCAGATCCAACGAACAATGCCGGACTCCACTTCAAAGATCTGCCGCCTCTCCCCCATCCCAAGCTGGAAGGCGCAGGTTCGATCATGTCGGTTATGCAAAAGCAGGATGTGATGCTGCATTATCCCTATCAAAAATATGATTACGTCCCGCAGCTAATCCGGGAAGCGGCTGCCGATCCTGCCGTTCGGGCTTTCCGCATTACGCTTTACCGGGTTGCCGGCAAATCAGCCATCGTTCAGGCTTTACTTGAGGCACTACGCAGTGGGAAGAAAGTGATGGCTTTTATTGAGGCCAAGGCACGCTTTGATGAAGCTTCTAATCTGCACTGGGGCCGCGAGTTGGAAAAAGCCGGCGCCAAAGTCCAGTATAGTTATCCCGGCATAAAAGTACATACCAAACTGCTTCTCATCGAGCAGGAATTAGAAGAAAAGACCAGATACTTTGCTTATCTCGCTACCGGCAATTTCAATGAAAAAACCGCAAGGATCTACTGTGACCATGGTCTGTTGACCACTGATAAGCGCCTGGGGAAGGAAGTGACTAAGGTCTTTGACGTACTCGAAGGAAAAGTGATCGTGCCGAAAACCAAACATTTACTGGTTGCTCCTTTCTATCTCCGCGACCGGCTTTTGGAATTGATCGACCGGGAGATCGAACTTGCCAAAGCCGGGAAACCGGCCTATATGATCCTGAAAATGAATAGCCTGGAAGAACAGGGGATGATCGAAAAGCTGCTGGAGGCCGGAGCTGCCGGCGTGAAGATCAAAATGATCGTACGGGGTATCTGCTGCCTCTTACCTGACCCGGACCACAATATTGAGATCATCTCCATCGTCGATCGATTCCTGGAACACGCCCGGGTACTCATCTTTGGGAATGATGGGGATGAGCTTGTTTATACCGCCTCCGCCGACTGGATGCAGCGCAACCTCTACAACCGAATCGAAGTAGCTATTCCAATCTACGATCCGGCGATTAAACAACAACTTCGGCATATCATAGATATTCAGCTGGCAGACAACCGGAAAGCCCGGGTGCTCTGCGCGGAGGCAGAGAATAGTTTCAGGGACCCCGAAGAAAAACAGGCAACACGACGGGCTCAGCTGGATATTTATCATTATCTGGAAGAACAGGTAAGTGAACAGATAGGTGGGTAATTTTTCCATCCCCATTTGTTAACCCTCTATTTACTAAAGCTTAGCAAATAGATAAAGTTGAAAAGGTCCCGGTCACATCCTGGTGGCATTATTTTTGCTCCGAACCTAATCTACTACCCTGTGACTAAAAAAATTGATCGCCTACAGGACTGGGTATTCCGCCAGATCCACAACCGTCATCTTGTATACAATACCTGTTGGGAAGATCCGCGCTGTGACCGTGAAATGCTTCAATTGCAACCCGACAGCAATGTGGTGATGATCACCAGTGCCGGCTGTAATGCACTGGATTATTTACTGGATCATCCCGCCCGTATCAACTGTATTGATGTCAATCCCCGGCAGAATGCGCTTCTTGCACTCAAAATAGCTGCACTTAAACATCTGCCACACAATGATCTATTCCTGGTTTTTGGGAAGGGCTGGCATCCGGAGTGGAAAGAATTATATCAGCGTATTCTGCGTTCGGAATTGCCTGATTATGCCCGTCAATACTGGGATGATCACCTCTCCTATTTCAATGGCCAGGGTTTGCGAAAATCTTTTTACTTCTATGGTTCATCCGGTTCCGTAGCCTGGTGGGCCAGACAATACCTCAAAGCACGTCCGAAACTGCATGCCCGTATAGAACGGCTTTTTAATGCCCAGGACCTGGAAGAGCAGAATAAACTGTACCACAAGATTGAAAAAAAATTACTGAATCGCCTGATCCAATGGGTGGTCAATCAACACCTTACGTTGTACGCAGTGGGGGTTCCCAGAAGTCAGCGGGAACTATTCTTTGATCAGCACGAAGAAGGTGTACTTGGCTATATCCGGCGAAGTATGCGCCAGGTTTTTACGGAATTACCGCTGAAAGACAACTATTTCTGGCAACTCTATTTTCACGGGTGTTATTTTCTGGATTGCTGTCCTTCCTATCTGAAAGCAGCTAATCAGCCTATACTCGCATCCAAATCAGATCGCATTCACCAATATACTACTACCATCAGCCAATACCTTCGTACTCATCCCGATAATTACTCGCATTATGTTTTACTAGATCATCAAGACTGGCTGGCGGCCAATAATCGCCCTGCACTGGAAGAAGAATGGGAACTGATCCTGGCCAATAGTCGCCCAGGCACCAGGATACTCATGCGTTCGGCGGCCGATGTGATCGATTTCCTACCCGACTTCGTTCGGGAACGTGTCGCCTTTGATCAGGCAATGGCCGAAAGTTTCCACGCACAGGACCGGGTGGGTACTTACGGCAGTGCTTATATTGGAACCGTACTTTAACGATATGAATAGATGAATAAAACCCGCATCACCACTTCCATTCCGGAACAGAACCGGACCATCGATACTTATTATCAGTTTCAGTCACAGATCTATGACCTTACCCGCTGGAGTTTTCTTTTCGGGCGAAATCAACTGGTGGATGCCCTGCCTTTCCAGCCATCGGCAACTTTTTCTGTCCTGGAAGTAGGCTGCGGCACCGGCTATAACTTAAAACGTCTCGCCCGGCGCTTTCCAAATGCCCAACTGGCCGGCATGGACCTTTCTCCAGAGATGCTGGCTATTGCCCGAAAGAACACGGCGCCTTATCAAAACAGGATCTCACTACAGCAATCACCGTATGGAGCAACACCGATACAGTCCCAACCGGATGTCATTCTATTCTCCTATGCACTGACCATGATCAATCCGCAGTGGGAACAGTTGATCCAACAAGCCGGACAGGATCTCGCTCCGGGGGGGTATATTGCGGTTACAGATTTTCATAACTCGCGATTTTCCTGGTTCCGGGAACACATGAGCAATCATCATGTTCGTATGGATGGACATATTCTGCCAGTTTTACAGGACCATTTCCAACCCGATCTACAAATTACCCAACCTGCTTATCTTGGCGTCTGGGACTATTTTCTATTCATCGGCAAAAAATAATTTCGTGGGAAGTTTTATCTTTAGAGTCTTTTATTGATCTAAATCCCATTGCATTTCAATGCCAAACTTATATAGAGAATTTGCCGATCTAATCGAAAATAACCGAATCGAAGAGTCGTTTACAAAATTGAGAG
>JAGQXH010000849.1 GCA_020436695.1 Lewinella sp.
CAGATCGATCACCTGCTGGAGAAAATTATAAAGTTCTTCCCGGGCTCCACTGTCTTCCACTACCGAAGCCAACTCGCTGATGTCACGTAAACGGACCAACGTCAGGGCTTCCAGCAATTTCTTTTCAGCAGCGCTGAGATTTTTGCCCGACTTTTCGGAAGGCAACTGTTGCAAATGCCTGGCAATGCGACTGATCTGGTATACTACCGAACGAGGATTATCTTCTTCGATCAACAAAAGCTCCAGCACTCCGGCCACTTCCAAATTTGACCGGTAACGGTAACGATAGGTCAACAGGCTTTCATTACACATTAAGACCATCTCCAGCAGATCCCGCTCCGCCTCATCATCAGTCTTACGTACCAGAATAGATTGCAGCACGGTGCAAGTGCGGATCGATGATTCCACAAAACGGCCGATGTTAAGCAACTGCCAACTGGCCTCTCTGGTCATATTATCGATGTTCAAACCGTTGAAAGCCATGAGTTGTACGATCAGCCCGTCCAAATGGTCGAATATCTGTTGCACGTTGGGATCTGACTGCCGGAGACTGCTCCAGTTCTCGGAAATACTTTCCATGATCCGCCAGGTGTCCAGACTAAGCCGGTCACGCACGGAATAGCCGTTCTTTAAAAAAGCCTGCAGGGAATAGGCAATGGAACCTACTCTTTTGTTGTCAACGGCCAGAGAGATCAGTTCTTCCTCCGGAAACTGAAGTTTGGTGGTATCCTCTTCGGTAAAGCCCGGCTGCGTGGCGGTAACGATCGTCAAACTTTTCAGCAGATTTACCAGTGCTTCATCTTCGTGAAAACCGGCGGCTTCTTCCGTTTCATTCAATCGACGAAGTACGATCCGCATCAGCCGCACATTGATCACTACCCTTTCCAGGTAACGTCCCAGCCAGAACAGGCTCTCTCCGGTGCGGCTGGGTATGACGTTTTCCAAACGTTTGTAATGCGGCACCCTGGGTACAGTAGGCGCTGAAGCGTCGTGCTTACTTTTGCCAACTACCCAGGTATCTTTACTGATCCCTCCTTTACGGTTGGCGATCAGAAAAACGCTCTGAGGGGGAATACTACGGGATAATCCACCGGGCATTAACTGGTAACTGGCTTTTTCGGTATTGGACACCAGGAAACTACGAAATACCGTATTGCGGGCTTCCAGTCGATTTCCACTCAGCGAAGGTGCTGTGGAAAAATTGACGACCTCCTGCCCTACATAAAGATTGGGGCGCGTTTTGATCCGGTTGCGCCATTCTTCCAGTTCGGCCTTACTAAGTTCGCCTCCGTATACGGCCTTATTTTCATTCGAACGATAAATGTGCTTAACGATCAAATGAGGTAGATTATCGAGTACATATTGGCGTTCCTGCGGCTGACCGCACCACCAGGTGGCCACGGATGGCAGGAGCAGGTCTTCCCCCAGCAACTCCCGGCTCAACTTGGGCATAAAAGCCATAAATCCGGGATTTTCCAGTATCCGGCTACCCAGCGTATTAACTACGATCACTTTCTGCTGTCGGATCGCTTCCATTAAACCTACTACACCGGCAGCGGAAGAGCCCTGAAAACTCAACGGATCACTATCAATATCGGCTACCCGGCGCAGGATCACGTCTACCCTCTCCAGCCCTTTGATCGTTTTTAGCCAAACGTATCCGTCGCTTACGGTCAGGTCTTCACCAAAGGCCAGCGTAAAACCCATCACCGAGGACAAGTAAGCGTGCTCGAAATAAGAATTGCTGTCCACTCCGGGAGACAACAACACGATCCGCGGATTGTCCTTGTTGTGAAGAGGAAGTCCTGACAGTGTTTGCCTTAGCGTCTGATAATAGGAAAAAAGCTTGCGGACGTGGTTAGACCGCAACAGCTCCGGAAAAACCCGCGTCATGGCCGCACGATTTTCCAATGCATAGCCGGGTCCGGAAGGCGCATCGGTGACATCGCGTAGTATCCACATCTGTCCGTTCGGCCCCCTTGCCAGATCAGCCGAATACTGGATCAGTTGATGCGGACCGGGAATACGGATCTTATCTGCCTGCCGCAGAAAACCGCGATGATTATAAACCAATTCGAATGGGATACTCCCACTCCGTATAAGTTTTCGCGCTCCGTAAAGGTCTTCCAGAATTAAATTGAGCAGTTCGGCCCGTTGCAGCAGGCCCGCTTCGATGTTGTCCCAGTCTTTTCTGGAAAAGATCATCGGCACCGGATCCAATGTCCAGGGGCGGTTAGAGCCGTCGGGATCACCAAAAATATTATAGGTCACCCCGTTCTCCCGTAACTGGCGTTCTACTTCCCGCTTCTTCTGCAACATCTCGTCCAGGGTCATTTTTTCGTAAGCGCGCACCAGCTTTCGCCAATGCGTCCCGATCTGACCATCCGGACCGATCAATTCATCAAAGGAAGAATATTCTTGTTGATATTCGCTTAGAGTAGTGATCATGAACATTCACAAACTAGTCCTAAAACAGTTAAGTGACGGAGCAAAAATAAATGAACCAATTTTAGGTTTTCAATATTTCGCTAAGCCATTGACTAAGAGGAAATGGTGTGCGAAATTTTCAAAACCTCCAGGAAAAATTGGTTCATTTATTTCCGTCAAATTACTAAAGGTGATCCTGCGTTTTGTTGGGGCCTACAAGAAAAGGAAAATTTTGATGTGCAATATCGATATGACTGTGATTTTTTATGGCAATTTAGATTTCGGCAATGGCCCCGATATTTTTTATCAAACTCCCCTCTCCTATCTCGTCCTTTTATACCGGCGCAGGTCCATAGTGTAGGGATACTCCGGATTTACTACTTCTCCCGTAGCTTCGTAGTGAGGTAAAATGGTCTCTTCCGTCACGAAACGCCCGATTTCCTGTGGGACATTTACAGTAGGACGTATATCGTTAATGGAATGACCAAAGTCAAAGAAACGGGATATCCGGCGTGATTCTGCTTCAAAGCTATTCACGGGGAAAGTATCGTAGTTACGCCCTCCCGGATGAGCGACATGATATTTGCAGGCCGCCACGGATTTACCCGTCCAGGTATCAAAAATGTCAAACACCAAAGGTGTATCAATCCCGATGGTAGGATGCAATGCAGAAGGCGGCTGCCAGGCGCGATACCGTATTCCTGCCACATATTCTCCATGTACTCCGGTATTCTTCAGCGGGATCCTAAAGCCGTTACACAGTAAATGGTAGCGGGAATCGGTAAGTCCGCTGATCTTTACCTGTATTCTTTCCAGTGAAGAATCCACAAAACGAGCTGTACCGGAATTGGTCATTTCCTCACCCAATACATGCCAGGGTTCTATGGCCATGCTCAGCTGAATGTGAATATCGCCGGAGCGCAACTCGCCCAGGAAGGGAAATCGGAAACTGAAGAAGGGATCGAACCAGCTGATATCAAAATTATAGCCCC
>JAGQXH010000084.1 GCA_020436695.1 Lewinella sp.
AAAAAGATATTGCCGATGGTCAGACGCGATCCGGTCGTATGGGGAAGTGCAAAGGAAGCACCGGTCTCCGGGTCTTTTCTCCTGACGAATCCGACAGAAGCGGTTCCATCGCCTCCCTTGTTCATTCCGGAAAGGCGACCGAGGTAGAAATCCATGAAGTTCCCGGAATTGATCTTCGTCTCTACTTCCCAATTTTCATTTACCTGAATGGTGGTATTGACTTCTCCATTGAGCGACACGAAGAGCCCTCCTGACGGCTCAATTTCAACGCCTTCTTCCGGCTGGCTTAAGTCGGTAGGCACATCTTCCTTGGAAATGACCATGACCGTTCCACCCAAATAGCCTTCGTTACCCCCCTCGGACAATTGAATATCGAAGGAGAAGGCACTTTCGGATATCCGGTTGGCCCAACGTTCCCGTTCCGCACGGTCGATATCTTCCTGGGTTTGTCCCTCCAGATCGGGAGGAGCAGTTTCCCAACTATAGAGATAACGATTCTGTTTCCCTTTCCCGTGGCTCTTGTATTCTTCGAAGGCCATCAGACCGGCCAGGGCCAGAAACACGTAGGAAAAAGCCTGTGCATCTTCGGCCGTTTCCAGAGAAGGCCCCGGCAGGCGGCCACTGTATTTCAGGGCTTTAACGATGTTATCAAATAGATTCCGAAGGTAGTTGATCGGATGCGTAATAAAGCTCCAGAGATTTTCCAGCACAAAGGCCGTTGTACTCCGGCCAATATTATAAACATCAGTGATCTCACCCAGAAAACCCAGCACCTGAAACAGCCAGTAGTATTTCGGCAGATGCAGGCGAACATAGTTGGTTCCCAGCAGTTGGAACAGCATCCAGACCAACTGGTCAATATTTTTGGTGTTAAGCGGATCCTGTACAAAAGGTACCAGAAAATCCTTGAAGGATTCCACTAACGTACGGATGTCCAAAAGCGCCTGGTAAAGCGCTTCTTCATCCGGCTCCGCAGCATTACGGTATTGCTCTATACTATCGGTCGATCCCTGGGGCAGCGGGGCATCGGGGGCATGATCGGGGTTTAGTCCCATATCGATCAACACTTCCCGGCGCACGGCTTCATCGTGGATATTGTCACGTATCCAGATCAGTATGTCGCCTAATTCACCGATGATCCACTGATAAATACTCTGGCCCATGTTGTAGGGTTTTCGGTAGCTGCCTGTTACTAAGCAGTCTCCATTTTAAAATTTGGGTTTTTCCTCATTTGGTCCATCCAGCGGGATCTTATGCACGCAATACAGACTGCGCTGTTCCTTAGGATCCCGGCTTTCCAGCGGAATCTCCGGATCAGCCGGGAAGGGTACACCGTAGAGATTGTGATATACATAGAGCGTATCTTCCGCAGTGTCTTTCTCAAAGCGCACCAGGCCGATATTGGATTTAAAGAGGATCTGCCGGGTGTAATTCACCTTTTTTGCCTGGGCAATATGCCGGGCAGCAATTTTACGCAGGGCATCCATAGTGCGGTCGGTAGTATTTAGCGGCATGGTCTCCAATTGCGTAAGCTCCGGCCGGTCTTCTTCCCGGCGCTTGTCCAGCACATTGTACATACGCCATGACCAGTCCGGCGGATTAGCGGCGTCCGTGTCGGTTCCTTCCGGCCAGCCGTAGGTAGAGACCAATACCGGTTCTTTGCGCAGTTTATCTTCCAGGAAAGGATTTACCAATGAATTGGCCGGAACGATCACCGGCCTGGGATCATTACTATTCCATCCCAATCGCTCGGCCCTGAACTCCTGCCTGACCAGTTTACTGGCGGTAGGCAGTCGCTGAGCCGCGATCTGAATGTAACTTGGCATAATGTTACGAAGCCCACTGGAGGTAAGCTGGGCAAAACAGGAAGGTTTCGTGGCGTTCTTAGTCCAGTAGTACAATCCCTGGCTGGATGCATAATGCACATCCCCGGACAGGAAAACGACCTTTTTAAACGGTGCCAGCCGTTTCAGGATCTCCTCCTGTGATTCCGGATCGAATACCCAGGCTTCTATGGCGTCCGGATTCGTACCCTTCATACCGGATATGACCTTTTCGTCATCGGAAAGAAAGCCGGCAAAGTCGAAGATCTTGTGCGCCGCCGGGGCGATCAGTTCATCCAGTACCGATGGACCAAGAACCGGCAACGGAGCTACTACAAACAATACTTCATCATCCTTCGGCGATGGGTTGGTCGGGATAAGGTCATTCATGCCGTTCTTATCCAGGTTGCCCGGAGCTCCGGCGAAGGAGACAAAACTGCGCCGGGTACGGTTATCGATCACCAGTACTTTGTGCTTTGGGCCTTTAGCCGTATAGTGCCATTTGACCAGGGGACTGCGGTTATCCGGCAATTGATACCGACCAGAAATTGTCACCTTCACCCGGTGGTGGTGATCGATCCCCAGGAGGAAGTCTATGGTGTTTTCAGCATTTTCATTTGGGCCGGTAGTCTGTTCCTTGAATAATTCTCCGATCTGCGCCAACAATAGTGAATGTGCATTACCAACAGCCTTCAGCACTTCGCTGCCGTCCGTTTCCTCGTATTTACGGATGATAAACGAATCCTTGCTGCCACTGTCTACGAGTTCCCATTCTCCGCCCCTTAGCCGGGTAATCGTTACTTTGGTCTGGTCCAGGGTAACACCTTCCGCAGCGAAAGCATCCCGCAGCGTATCTGTCAGCTGGGTATTTGCCAGTTCGCTTTCCAGCGCAGCATCAAGTTCAACGAGGTACCCCTGTTTGAGATAAGCTTCGGGCCGGTTGCCCCAATCCTGGAAAAGAGCATAAGTCGTCATGCCGTTTCGCACTACCGACCGTCCTAGCGGTGCTGAGTGCACCCGGTCTCTCCAGGCAGGATTGAGGTTCCAGTCGTCACTGATCTCATGATCGTCAAACATCATGTAAGTAGAAACATTGGCCAGAGCTCTTCTTACCTTGGGCAGTGTACGATGCAGGGTTTTGGCGCGGTTGTCGTAGTCTACATATCTCTCATAGGTCTGGATCTTTCCATTGGGGCCGTCCACTTCTACTTCCTTTGTTCCATACTGACCGCCGAGGAAATCCCGGAGGTAGCTAAAAAAAATATCATATTTTTCTCTTCGATCACTATCTAAGCTATTGCGGTACTGATCCAGCGGACCAAAAGCCGCCATGTTGCCCGAATATCGTCTTTCCGTCAGCACGGTTTTTCGCTGATCTTTATCCGTAATGGTTTCGTACAATATGGCCAGGACGTCTCTCATGATCCCCTCATCAAAAAGCAGCTTATTGTCGTTTCTTTCTGCCGTCAGATTCTTTCGAAAAATGGCACCGTAACTATCAGGAAGCGTAACGGCCTGCTCGAATAATTCTTCAAAATTGGGCAGATTATCTGTATCCCATAAAATATCAGACCACACCGATAGATACATGGAAGCGAACTCGCCGAAAGACAAAAGATGATTGGCCTGTGAGCCGGTCAGCCGGGCATCTGAATCGACCAAACGGTGGCGGATAAAAGCAGGGAAATTCGTTGTATCGGCATCAAAGCGGTTGATGTTGCCAACCGGATTTGCCCATTCCGTACGCAATTGCTCTTTATTATCCAGCAAAATGTTGCCCCATTCGGTCAGGTTGTGCAAGAGATTACCTAATACAGAATCGGCATAGATCTGATCACCGGACAGAAAGAGTTGATGCGGCCGGTTGGTTGCATTTGCCAGGTTCTCATCGATAAAATCATCCACCCAGGACAAAGCATCTTCAAATTGGTTTGCATTATTGCGGCAGGAGCCATGGAGTATCCTCAGGTCTTCCAGCTCTCTGGGTGGCAATACAAAACTGGGAAGTTGGTCCACCTGATAGCTGATGGCGGTATTATTGAACGGGTCGGAAATGTCGAGCAGGCCGAGCGACGCAAAGTCATCCTGATTGCCGCTCTCCCAGTTGAATTTCATGTTGTAGGAATAGATCTCCTCGGGTTGCAGCGCATTTTCGTTCCGGACCTTCATGGTCACCACGGCCACATGCAGGTATTTCCCGATCCGTACAGTATCCTGACTAACGCTTTGTATGATGGGGGCACTATCCACCAGGTCTTGCTCCAAAAATCCCTGCCAGATCGAGAGCTCAATGGTCGCGGCCTCTTTCGTAGCTACCCATATGGCCACCAGATTGGGTTCTATCCTGCGAACGATGGGCCCGCCGATGATGGGAGGCAGGTTGTTTATATCTTTTGGTGTGCTGCTTAGTGACATAATTATCAGTTGTCCGTTTATGGGTTCTGTACAAAATAGGTGAGCGAAAAGATTGAAAAAATGTATTGTTTGCCTATCGCCGGCCCCACTGACTCCCCTTGGGGAGAACCGGGCCGCCCTTCAAACAAAACATTTTTCCATATCCCCGCTAACTTTGAGATTCTGCAGGAATTAAGACAGAAAGTTCAATAGCTACCCGCACCTGGTTTTGCAAAAATGCTTTGGCGATGAAAGCAGGTTTATTCCAGTTGGCACCTTCAATAAGTGGTATCCGGCCATCCAGATAATCTCCTGCTTCAAGGTTCTCAAAGTGCTGCCAGCTGAGGTTATCCAGGGTCATGTTCTGCAATTCTGCCGGATCGATTACATCGGTTTCGTCCAGTCCATAGCGTAAGTCGGTCATGCGTTCTTCGAAAACGATAAAGTAATCGCCGGCCGCCGCCGCACCAATGGAAAAACCGAGGAAAGTAATGTCGGGTGATAGTGCGCCTTCAAAGACCGGGAAAAGACGGGGCGAAGCCGGATCATAATCCGGATCAGGAGGTGCGCTGCCATCTTTTCCCACCAGATAGATCAGGGTATTGCCGAATTTGCGCAGCAGATCGCCACGCACCAGCACCACCAGCTGATCCGCCATGTTTTTATTGGATGCCTGAATGGGATGTTCTCCCAAACGGCTGTCGAGCACCCATGTACTGGGCCGTTCGATATCCTTTTCTTCTTCCCGCGTAAGCAGCCAGTCCTCAATAGCCTTCTCGTAGGCCTGAGCTACCTGCTGTTCCTCCACTTCAGGATCACCGTTGGTGTAGGTAGCTTCCATCTTTTCCCAGGTATCGAACTGACTACCATACTGCGTCTGAATATTTGCAAATAACTCCTGGCCGATAGCCGAATTCCGGAACAGCAGTTTTTCCTGCTGTTCGGCGGAATAGATACTGGTATCCCAGAATTTGCGAAAATAACTCCCACGCATATCCGTGGGAAATTCGCGCCAACGCAACTCGGAAGCGAACTCGTGGTTCAGTCCGATCATAAAGGCTTCCAGAAAGCGGCGATTGGTTTGCAAGAGGCCCACGGTATTCTCTGGTATATTTTCCATACCGGGAAGAATATATTCCTGCGACAGATCCCGTAAAAAGCGGTACATGGCCCGGTGAAATTCCGGATACCACATCACCGGACGCAGTGGATCTTCTTCGGTTGCTCCGGGCAGTGCCCTACTTCTCGTCTCACCTCCTTTCAATTTGTCCTGGTATTTTCGTTCCCACTGGCGCAGTTTATCGATCCGGCCCGTAAACCGGCTAGTAATAGTGGTTTGCGGATTAAGTGCGGCTTTGGCATTGAGTCCCATTTGCTGAAAAGCGGGATCCTGCGTATCGCCGGTTTCCAGGATCTTGTACATGATCTGGCCGGTATCTCCCCCCCGGGTCAGCAGACCGTCGGGCCGAAAGCCGGGGCTAACCAGTTGATCGCGCAAGAGCGGGGCATACTTGTAGCCGGTGCTCTTATTTTGGGTAGTATTGGTCTTGGACAGGTATTTCTTCACCTTAACATTGCTCAGGTTATTGGAGATCGCACTACTTTGCAGGCGGGCCTGTAGCGTAAACGTCGTGCCTTGATCAGCTTCCTGCTCGGGAGATTTGATCTTGCTTTGCAGCGGCAGTGACAATTGCAAAACGTTTTCATCGGCCATGGTCTCCAGTCGCCGGTACATCCGCATGGAGACGGCCCGGCCGAAGCGGCCCAGGTTCAGGCTTTTGTTCACTTTATTGATCTCGGAAAATTGTTTCCAGGCCGCTTTCATCAGACTTTCCTGATTTTCCTTGACAAATCGGACGCCCAGCCCGGCGGAGGCCCGGTGCCGGAAATCGAGATTGAGTTGCTCCAACCAGGAAGTCCTTTCCACTACTACCTGCGTATTTCCTCCTTCACCGCCGACGTACCATTCACCGTAAACGGGAGGCGTCACTCTTAGTTTTTTCTTACCATTAACCGTTACTTCCCGGCTGTTCAGCAGATCGGCAAAAGCGACCTGTGTTTCATTTGGTGTACCGGGATCTTCATCATCCATTCCCCATTTCTGGTATTGAGTATCCAGCGAGCGCAGTGCGCCTTCCATTTGCATTTCCAGTTCGCCCTGCACCAGGTTATAACCAGGATTGCTACAATCAATTGCCCGAGTGCCCATATCCTTCAATACTCTTGGTTGCAGCAGGCGTACCAGGTATTCAAAATCACCACGGGTATCGGTCTGAAAATCCCATTGATAGTAATAGGGGATTACCCGGCCTTTGGCATCATCGGGCGTATCCCAGTTCAGTTCATCGCGCTCAGCTATCGACGGTATACCCAAAGCCACATCAACTCCGATCCGGAAGGTAGGTACTATAAAGGCCGAATAATTCGTCTGGGGCTCCAATCGGCGTGGGCAGAGCAAGCGGCAAACTGCCTGTTCAGGGGTGCGCGCAATGGACTGATGGAGCTGATCGATCGTTTTATTATCCAGATCGTTGGTGTGGATATGCGCCCATTTCCAGGAGAAATGCAGATCGGGCAGGATGGCGTCATCGGACAACTGTATCCTCGGCGGCAATTCCGGCTCCGCTGCCGGCAAAAGGGTGAATTCAGGCGTTTTCTCTCCCCCATTCGATCGCAATACGATCAGGGAAAGCCACGGCAACCAGTTATTTCCATCGGGCGTTTTCCGGGTACTGAAACGCCACAGAAAATCGGGATCGGTAAATTCCACAAAGGGGATCAGAGAAGGCTCAAAGGTCCGGCTATCCGCTTCGGGCTCCGTTTTCCTGATGATCCGTTCATTGATCCCAAGCACGTCTCCCGGTCCCAGTAATGCAACATCTTTCAATACGGTATCGGCGGGCAGATCACTGGCCTCCATATGCAAGCTGACCGGAACGGTGATCCGTTTTCCCGGCCCCGAGAGATCGCTGACCATGGCGGCCAGGCCCTGTCGCATGTATGGTATGAAGTAGTGTACTCGGTTTGCCATGAGCTAAACTATTTTTTTGGATAGACAGACTGTCATAATTCTTCTCCTGATTTCCAAGGATTCGTTCTAAACCAATAACTGATCGAAACTCAATCCACTATTCCCCTCGCCTCTTCCAGCCAGCACCTTCCTTCCCTGCCAGATATAAGTTTTCCCGTCGGTCCAGCGGACCCGTTGCCGGGTGATCTGGACACGAACTCCGGCGCGCGGAATCGCCTCTTCCCGGACCGCCGGAATATCCTCGCCGGCCAGGACAGAAAGCGGTGGAATGTCTACCGGATCGGTATTAGCTTCATTGCGGATCATCATCGCCTGTCTTAACTCAATTTCTGTCTGGCTGGTATTGAGATGGAACGGCAGATAGGGTATCCAGTTGGTCGGCACCGGAGCCGCCAGCCTGAAATGCGGCATGGTCTCGTTGCCGGTCGTTTCCTCAGTTTCTTTTAGGAAGGGGCCATTCAGCTCCAGATGTAGATCGTAGCCGTCTGTGGGCGTTCCCATCTCATTGCGGACCGTCCTTTCGATGGCCCAGACCATATTGGCAAATTCGTCCCGCAGGAAGAGGAGTTCTTCGAGCGGTCTGGACTCCATGCGGAAAGTAGTGGCCGGAGCCAGGAACAGAAAATGATCACGCGGATGATACGTGCCGATATTCTGATCCCGGATCTTAAAGATATCCCAGGTCTGCAGACCATTTTCATCCAGAAAGACGCCGACATTCTGGCTATTCTGAATGCGGGTGTGCACGCCGAATACATCCGTGACTTCCAGGTAGTTGATCCAGCAGGCTTCCCCCAATTCCATTTTTAGGGGAATGGAGTACCAGTCACTGCCAGACACCAGTGAAAAGTCGATCAACAACAGTTTGAGCAGATCGGTGGTGTCCACATCCAGATCCGTAAGATTGATCCGGCTGTCTTCAAAGGAGAACAGGCGGTTGTCCGGCATAGCCGCAAAGGAAACATTGACGGGCATTAACGGTTCCGTTTGCTTGCTTTGTTGTGCCGGATCAATACCGACCTGTGCTTTATCGAAAGAATACCAATCCAAATGCCCGTTCTGATAATCAGGAGCGGAGAGGGTCAACTCATCCGTTTGGTCATTGGCCAGCTTGTGCAGCCCAAACTCGTGCAGCAACTGATGCGATTTCCAGGCCGAATCTGCAGCCGGAGGCAGAAACAGATCGCGATACCAGTTTTTCAGGTGATCGGCAAGAGATGCCAGTTCCAGGAATGCTCCTTTCGCGAATTGTTTAGCGTTGATCGCATCCAGCAAGATTCCGCCGTCAATCACTTTACCCGACATCAGCTTGAAGAAACGCAGCGATCTTTCATCGGCTTTGAGCGGCTCCTGCAATGGATATTTTTGTCTTACCGCCGAGATCATGGCGGGTGCATCCGTAGCATTGTAGGCTCTGCGGATCATGGATTCAAACTTCTGACCGATGCGCACTTTACTCCGCAGATCCTTATTCCCAACGGCCATTGCCTCAACTCTCGCTTCCACCGGAACGGACTTGACCGGCTGTCGTGCCGTTGATCCTCCCAAAGAATAATGGCCGAGCTTTTCCTTGTGGTAATTGCCCACTACCCCAACGGGAGAGCCGTTGTCTTCCGCCCGGAATTCGCCGAATTGCCATTGACGCCCCAGCATCCAGAGCGGATCGGCAATACGCATTGCCAGGGCATCTTCGTTGTCCGGATTACGGGATCGGCCTTCCAGCCGGAACTGTGGGATATATGCCCGGGAGTAGAAGCCGGGGCCCAGTAACTTATCTTTTATTTTAGGATAGAGACTCATTGTCTTTTCTTTACGTTGCTTTGGGGTAGGTTTACTGTCCGTTAGGAAGATTTGGCCATACGGTCATCGGCAGCACGGCTCCATAGTCACGCATGGCTTCCAGGTCGACCAGCCGCACTTTGTACAGGTCCATCGTATCATAAAGGATATCTTTCAGATCGTCTTCCGACCAAAAGAAACTGCTCTCCATCATAGATTTGGGATGAACGGCGAGTAGGATAGACTGCGGCGGCTCACTGTCGGGCGCATTGTAGTGGAAGCTGACGCCGGTATCGACCTTTTCATCCGGGATATGCTCGGAAAATTCTTCCACAACCAGGCCGTAAACCGCCGTTTTTTGTCCGTTCTTTTCAAAGGAAAAATTATCGGGAAGATCCAGTATCACACTTTCGCAGCCCTCAGGATAGTAACTGCCGTCGGCCAGTGGATAAGGGCGGTTATCTTCTTCCGAAACATAGATCTGACCTGCCTGATAATTCTCCTGGAGTACCGTATCTATTTCTGTTTTCGACAAACCCACCCAGGGGTATTGCAGCAAAGTAGGCCCCTGCACAATGTGCCAGGCAGTATCCGAACCCGGCGACAAAGCATCCTGCCAGGCCCTTTTCACCATCTGCCAGTTCTCAAATGCTTCCGTGTTTTCCCGTACCTGGGCGATGCCTTCCATCCAGTTCTGCACCACTTCCTGGCCGGTCCGAACCTCACTGTCCTTTCCTACCAGCAAATGCTGGCTGTTGCTGCTGATGATCTGATGGAATTGATCGGAGGCTGCAGCCGGTGGAAGCAGGATAAATGCTTTACCGAACAATACCCGGGCTGCTGCCTGTAGGTGTTCAAAAGCCGTGTAAAAGGGTTGATCGAAATTGAAATTGGCAATATGGGCCTCCGCCAATGCTGCTTTTTTCGCAATCTCCTGTTTCAGTTTTCCCAGGTCGATCGCTCCGTCTGCAAAGAGTGCTTTCCCGGCTTCGTTGATATCCAGGCGTGAGAGGTCTTCCATCAGGAATGCATGGGTGAGATCGGCATCCTGTAAGTTTTTCAGCTTATTGATCAAAGGAATCAGCCGGTCCGTTTTGATGCGATTAAGCGCATCCTTATGGTAATGAATAGTCTCTTCTTCCAGCGTGATATCTTCTGATCTGAGATATCGGCAACGATTCAAACATTCATTGGCATAGCGGGCTACTTCAAGGGCATGGCTGAGCGACTGACAAGCCGGCGGCGGAATATCGGTGATATAATAGGTGAGGTTTTCCGGATCAAAATTTCCCTGCTCCTGCACAAAATGCCAGATACGCAGTTCCAGTTCACTGGCACCGTCGGAAACCGGATCATCACTTAGATAAAGAAAATCCAGATAGCCGATGCCCAGATCGCTTAAGGTTACCGGAACAATAATGGGAGGAATGGTTTCATCCGGGCTAGTCAGGTGGACTTCACAGCCTATATTAGCGAAATCACCCAACTGTTCCATCAGCCAGTTTTCGAGTACCGGTTCCACGAAAGCTTTGCTGTTCTTAATGTCGAACGGAGTGGCCGGTTCGGTAAAGATCAACGCTATCTTATGCCGGATACCAACTCCGGGTATTTTCGTTTTTAAGGAATCAATTTCAGGCGGATCGATCGCCCCCTTAGTGGCATCCAGTGCCGCCGCCGCCTGGCTGATATTTCCCTGAGTCACCTGATAACCGGCCTCGTAGAAGAGGCTGTCCAGGCTGCCGTCCAGGGTATCTTCCAGTTTTTCGATATACTGCTTCACTATGGCCTTTTTACCGGAAGCGACCGGGAGGCTGTCCTTATTATTGATCGCCTTAATGCCGTCGATCACACTCAACTGCACCAGTGCCGCCGTCTGGGGCGATCCGCTTTCAATGCTGGCATTCTCCTCCAGCGGATAGGCTTTCCGCAATTGGTAGATCTCATTATGGAGGTCTTCGGGCCGGTGTTCGTGCAGATACCGTTCCAGTTGATATCCCAGCAAAGCTTCCACTTTCTGCCCCTGCCGGATGCCTTCCAGCAGGAAGCCGCTTTTCTGGATCCGGTCGGAAGTAAGGTTCAACATAAAGGGATTACCGTTCTGGCCGTTTGCGCCGTTCTGCCTATTGGAAAGAAAGGAATTTTTGAAAATAGCAGAGGCCACCGCCTGAGCCGAACCCGGGGTATGAATGATGCCGCCATTTTCACCGTAGGTGTCGTTCATATCGGCATCGATGGGGTTGGCCAGATCTTTTGTAAGATGCTCCACCCAGCCGTAAGCGCCGAAATAGATTCCTTTTTCAAAGCCGCTCACCGCCCGCATTTCCTGAATTCTTCTGGCCGACAGGGACGTAAGCCAGGCATCCAGTCGGTAACTGTTGAGGTCCACTACTTCCCGGATGGAGATCCGTTGGGCATCCAGCCGTTTTTCCGGATCAGTGATCGCCTCGCAGGTTGCCACGATCTGATAACCCAGGGAAATAAACGTATCCCGGATCTCCTGATATTTCGCTTCATTGATCAGCCGGAACAGCCGCTGACCGGGGAGGACCTCTGCGCCCTGTGTCACGTGCAGTTTTTCCAGTCTTCCCGAGAACGGTGCCCGTACCTGGATCGTTTTTTCCGTATTGGGAATACCGGCTTTTCCCCCGGTGATTTCAAGTATAAGTTCCCCCTGGCTGACGGTACTATTTTCCTGCATCGGGATCTGACCAATGGTTAACAGGCTATATTCCTGCAGATCGATAATGGCCGGTTCAAAGTGGACGTCCCGGTAATATAACTGGCAGGCATTGATGAAGGAACGCAGAAACAGTTCGGTGAATACACTCAGCTCTCCCCGATACTGGATGATGGAAAAATCAGAGGTATCCTCAAGTTCCTGGATAAAGTTTTTCAGATCCGTCAGGTCTTCCTGGGTAAAAGCCAGACCGGCTTCTTCCAGGCTAGTCTCTCCACCGTCTTTAAAGCCCAGTAAGGGCACCTGAAGTAAGCCGTCAGGACCATCGTAATATCCGGCAGCGATCTGGTCAATGGCATCTATATTGGGCTGAAGTGCATTGATCTCATTTTGCAATAAAGGAGCCGTAGCTAATAACGTTCGCCAGTCCCGCTCCACCTGGAAAGGCGGGATATAACGTAGCCAGTTCTGGAATTTGGCCCGGGTACGGTCATATTCCAGGGTCCGGAACTGATAACTGGTAGAATGTTCCTGCATGCTCAGTACTTTGAGCAATTCCGTGTAAGAATCGACGGCATCTCCCAGACGTGGGATATCGATCAAATTGTATTTGGCCATTCCCTGCCAGCGTTCAAAAAGGCGCACCAGCAGAGGGGCCATTGCCCCGGGAGCGTTTTCCGCCTCAGCAATAGTCTCGTCTTCCAGTATCTTGCGAAGCCCCATTACGGGAAGTACGCCATAGGGTTGATTCCCAACTTTCAGGGCAGTATTGGGGCCTTTTGCTTTGACATAGTCCGAGTAATGCTTCCAGATCTCTACGTGCATTTCCGAACTGATCTGTTCGCCAAACAGCATAAATAGCGTCTGCCCACCCTGAGCGAACCAGGTCGCTTTCTGATACAGGTAGTTGAGATCCGGATCCGTAAGATCCGCTTTGTCAACATGTTTAAGATCTGAGGGTTCGATCCCCAGACTATGGGCGAGGAAAGTGCCAGCAGACACCGGGATGTAGTTTTCAGGATCTCCGCCGGCAGGTATCGGTTCAAACCCATTTACTGCATGCTCAAAACTGGCTGCAGCATCAAACTCCGCCCTGATGGAATGTCCGCTTTTCTCCTTGGCGGTATTGTTGGTGGGCGTACCGTATTCCAAAAAGGAAAAGCCTTCGGTGTACTGATGATTTTGAAACAGGTCGGCCAGTCCTCTCGCCGGCACCAGCGGGTCTTCGGCGTAGCGGATGCCGGTAACGATCACTTTTTCAAACCGGATATCCGTCGTGGGGTTAGAGAGTTTTATTTTCATGCCCATCCCTACTTTCACCGCTTCGGCAAAGTCTTCGATCCATTCGTCGCCTTCGCTGAGAATGGGTAGCCCTGCCCGGTCAATAACCGCACCTTCCTCCTTATAGGCCGGAGTCGTTTCACCTTCCCGGAAAAGATAAGTGACCAGTCGGTCCGGGAGCCATTTGAAATAAAAGGAAGGTTCCTGATTGTCCGGTTTTTCACCGTCCTGCGCAGCGGCAGCCGTCTGCTGATCCAGCGCTTCCTGCGTGATCTGCACCAGCCAGGCCGAGCGATAGGCCCCGTATTTAGCCACCAGTTGATCCCAGCCGGCCCTTTTGTCTGCTTCGGTGGATAACTGCTTAAAATCTACGGCATCCACTCTTTCTTCCCGGCTCAATCTGGGATCGTGGCTTTGTAGGAATATTTCATCCGGAAAAGCTCTTATCCATAATTCATCCCGGATAAACCGGGTTTCGACCTTTAAAGGGAATAATACCACCGGTGTTTTGGATAAGGGAAAAGCCATTTTGGGTATTAGGTTTTATAGAGCTGCAGTCATGTAGCAGACCTGATCAAACAGCCCCTTTGTCGATTAAGTGCAAGAGTGAAAAACGGATTCCGGCTCAGAGAATGCCGTGAGATATATGGTAGAAAAAGTGTTTGAGAGATGTTGGGGTTTTCAAGATACAAGCATAGTTGCAAGATCAGCGTCCCCCGTTTATGGTAGAACGCAAACTAATGTGTATGCAGTATGGCTGAGTTATGATCTATTTGTGGTTGATCTGAAGTGGCGTTCAATTTACACGTAAGATGTGTGATTACCGCCTATCATACAAGGCTCCTTGAGTGAATGGTCAGTTCGTTTGATTAATTGGCCTACATTTTTTATTGATTGATAGGTTGTGGTGTATTCCGTTTTCATTTGTTCCTTTCTTCAACGGGCAGACACATGGCTTATGCACCTCCCCTAATTGATAATTTCTCCTTTGTGATTCGCCAACTTCTCTTTCCATGTTTGGATATCTTCCGTTGTTTGTCTCCCCCAATCTTTTACTTCACCAACGATCTTTAATGGGGCTTCGGAGCGATAGGAGCGTGTCGGGTTGCCTGGAATTTTTTTGCATCCTATACCCAATCCATCCATCTACTTAACTTCAGACAAAACACCCCATCAATTTCCAAAAAACCAACGGAATATCAAAGCCAAAACACGTACAGCCTCCTACAAAGTTTCCTCCCCGAGATCATCCGGCTCAATATGAATGAGCACCTGTCCCAGATTAGGGATTACTTTGTGCAGATAATCTTTCAGATGATGGGCGATGTCGTGTCCTTCCCTAACGCTGATATTCGCATCCACCATGGCGTGCAGGTCTACGTGATAGATCATACCGGCCTTGCGGATAAAACACTTTTCCGTTCCCAATATACCATCTACCTTCAGCGATTGCACCCTGATCTCATCGATCAGATCATCGTAGCGGTGTTCGTCCATGATCTCGCCCAGGGCGGGACGAAAGATGAGGTAACTGTTATACAGGATAAATCCGGCCGCCAGCAGGGCCGCCCAGTCGTCGGCCGCTTCGTAGCCGTCCCCGCAAATCAGGGCGATGGAGATACCGATAAAAGCCATGACCGAAGTAATGGCGTCGCTCCGGTGATGCCAGGCATCGGCTTTGAGGGAAGAACTATGCGTTTCTTTGCTCCTGCGGATCACTATTTGGTAGGAGATCTCCTTCCATAAAATAATACCTCCCAATATCAGTAGTGTCCAGGATTCCGGAGTCTGGTGCGGCGTACGGATATTATGGATGCTTTCGTAGGCGATAATGGTAGCGGAAGTAACCAGAAAGGCGACTACGATAAAGGTGACCAGCGGTTCTATCTTCCCATGCCCGTAGGGATGGTTCTCATCCGGCGGTCGGTTGGCGTATTTCAGCCCGAGCAGGACCAGGAGGGAGGAGAAAATATCCGTGGTCGATTCAATGGCATCAGCGATCAGAGCATACGAATTGCCGAAAAACCCGGCCAGGCTTTTGATCAGGGCCAGCAGAAAATTTCCGATAATACTGAAATAGACGGTGCGTATCGCTTTTTGTCCGTTATTCATGTTCAATATTGGGAATATGGTGAATTGGAGATATGGTGAGTGGGTGATGTAGCGATTTGGAGAGTGACTATTCACGATATCACTACATCACAATATCACCATATTATCTGCATGGCTCCACTCAACAACTCCTCCACCCCGTCCAGATATTGTACTCTTGCAGTAAAAAGGTATACACCCTGAGCAGCAGGCTGTCCTTTTACCATCCCATCCCAGGAACAATCGGCGGCGCAATCGGTGCGATGGAACAGCAGATTTCCCCAGCGGTCATAGATCGAAAATTCAAGGATACCGGATACACCAAGCCCCGTAAACAGGCGAAAGCTATCGTTGACGCCATCTCCATTAGGCGAAAAAGCATTGGGAATATAAACAGATGACTCCCGGCTCACTTCCACCAGCCACTCAGCGCTTACACTACATCCCTGCGCATCCATGGCCACGATCCGGTAACGGGTAGTAGAGAAAGGTCGAACTTCCGTTTTTGCACAGGTAGGACAGACCACCCCATCGGCCGGTATCCATTCGTAGCTCAACTGCTCCGGAGCATTATCGGTGATCAGTACAGCAAGGCTTTCTCCCAGCCGGATACGGCTATCTTCCGGCACATTCAGACGCATGGTAAGCGCCTCAGGAACCGTGGTGGTCAGGGAGAATACACATTCATTACCATCCTGTACCAGTACCCGGTATGGGCCGGGCTGTAGTCCGGAAAACAGGCTATTTGTCACAAATGACTGCCCGCCATCCACCGAAAAAAGATAAGGCATGGTCCCTCCGGTAGCCGCTATCCTTATCCGGCCGTCAATGCTTCCATTACAGAGCGTGCTGGTAGCTGGGGCATCGGCGCTCAGGGGCGGAGGCTCCCCCAGATTAATGGTCTTTGCCGCCCGGCAACCTTTGGCGTCCGTTACCTCGATCCGGTAGCTTCCGGCCCCAAGGTTGATGCGGTCTTCTTGCGTACTGCCATCTTCCCAACGATATTGGAAAGGAGGCAATCCAGCCTCCACCGCCAGCCGTATATTTCCGTTTTGTCCACCATAACAGGCCGGAGGGGTTGCCGTAGTCTTCAGCGCCGTTTCCGTTAGATATACCGCCTGCAAACAGATGGTCGTATCGCAGCCGTTAGGCGAACTGATCGTTTCGCAGATCAACGTATCCCGATCGATCAGGTGGTTGTAGAACTGATAAGTATCGCCCGGGCACAGCGTATCCACCCGGTTAACGATGGTCACGGTATCCACTATTTCGGCGCGGTATTGCACCATAGAATCACAACCATATTGGGAAGTATAGGTCAGATTAAAAGCCGGACTTACGGGAATGAGTTGCCCCTGATAGTCGATCACTTCACCTTCGCAAAAAGTAGTGTCGAGTTGTACGACCGGAATATCGTGTACCACCACCGTGAATGTATCGTACACTACTTCACCGATCTCAAAAAAACCGAAATCGTCCAGCGCGAAATCATTGCCGTTGGGATTGGTATTTTGGTTGACGATGCAGATCTCCGCTTCGGTCGCTTCTCCGGATTCCCAGAGTTCGTAGAACTGTCGCCATTGGCAGTTTTCGGTACTCGCCACAAAAGTTGCTCCGATCTGCACCCCGTTGATGGAAAAGCGCAGGGCGGCCGGATTGGGCTGTAGAATGGAAGTCAGCCAGGTGGTAAAAGCATAAGTGGTATTGGGATCAGTGAGCAACCTTTTGCACCACACCTTCTGCCCGGCAACAGGAGACCCGTCCACTACCATCATCAAACCCGAATCCCCGGTAGTATGATCGCGGCAATGCTCAAAATACATCGGGCTAAGATTATTGGCATCCGGGAAAACACCGTATACTCCCTGAGTGGGATTGGCGCCCGGAGAGTAGGTATAATCGCTGGTAAACCCAAAATTTCCCTCGCTAAAATCTCCGTTATTGATCTGGTTTTGCCCAACTGCCGGAATGGACTCTACGATATAGGTGGTCGTCACTGGCGGTACTGCCATGGGATCAGGAATAGTGGGATTGTCC